>JBGTRP010000326.1:0-7731 GCA_041940685.1 Acanthopleuribacteraceae bacterium | reverse complement strand
GGTAAAGTCGCCGGGAAGTCCGTCCGATGCGATGGCTGAGCACCACACCGACGTGGATCAGGGGACAGCAAGATCGATACCGGAAGTCAGAGCGGGACCGCCTACGAGCGTCGATCGCCGCGTGTCCGGACCATTTCGGTTACCGAGCAGATCATCGCCTCCATTTGGGAAGAGTTATTGGAGGTGGACCGCATCGGTATCCAGCATCATTTTTTCGATCTAGGCGGCCACTCGCTTATGGCGACCCAGGTGGTTTCCAGGGTACGCAAGGCCTTCGAGGTCGATTTCAGTTTGCGGATGCTGTTCGAGCACCCGATTTTGGGAGAACAAGCCGTCCTGGTCGACGGGTTGCGCGGAAAGCGCGTTCAATCGCCTCCCATTCGGCCCGTATCAAGAGAGCGCTCCCTACCGCTGTCTTTTTCTCAGGAACAGTTGTGGCTCGCCCACCACATGGCGCCGGATGGCTCGGCCTACAATATGCCCGTGACCCTGCGGCTCGAGGGTCGGCTGGACCTGGAGTTGATCGAGCGGGTCTTCGCTGAAATCGCCCGGCGGCACGAGACGCTGCGCAGCAATTTCCCGGCTCGCGGGGGCAAGCCCGAGTTGCTCATCCACGCGGAGCCCAGAACCCAGATTCAGGTAGAGGACCTGAGCGGCCGCGAGGACCCCGAATCCGAGGCCAGGCAGGCCGTGATCGAGGCCAATCGAATGCCATTCGACCTGGCCGTTGATCCGTTGGTGCGGGCCCATATCTTCAAGCTGGGCGCGGATCAACATGTCATCGCCTTCTGCATGCACCACATCATCAGCGATGGTTGGTCGTTGAGCGTCCTGGTGGGCGAGATCGCCGCTCTCTACCACGCCTATTCCGCGGGCGGGGCATCGAACCTACCCGAACTCCCCGTGCAATACGCGGACCTCGCCCATTGGCAACGGAGCTGGATGCGGGGCCGGGTCTTCGAAGAGCATATGGAATACTGGCGCTCCAGGATCGGCGGCAAGCTTCCTACCCTGAAATTGCCCTTTGACCGGCCCCGCGTGGACAACCCGAGCTCCCGCGGCGGGCGGGTTCAGCACTTTCTGGCGCCCGCGCTCGCGCAATCGTTGCGCGACCTGAGCCGACGCGAGGGCGTCACCCTCTACATGACGTTGCTGGCAGGATTTTCCGTGTTGCTGCAGCGCTATGATCAGGAGGATCTGCTGATCGGCATGCCCATCGCCGGACGCGACCGTCTGGAAACGGAAAACCTCATCGGATGTCTCATCAACATGCTGGTGCTGCGCCTGGATTTGTCCGGCAACCCGAGCTTCCTCGACCTGCTGGCGCGGGTCCGCAAGCTGACCCTCGAAGCCATGGAACACCAAAGCATGCCCTTCGAAAGTCTGGTGCGCGAATTGAACCCAAGTAGGGAGAAGGGCGTCCATCCCTTCTTCCAGGTAACTTTCGGATTTCAGAACGCCCCTGGCGGCGAGCTCCAGTTGCCCGGCCTGAAGCTGACGCCCTATCCATTGGAAACCGAGCGCTCCCGCTACGATTTAACCATTTGGATGGCTGAATCCGGGGATGAACTGGTGGGCCAGTGGACCTTCAGCCGCGATCTTTTCAACCCGGAAACCGTTGCCGGCATGGCGGGCCGCTACGAGGCCCTGCTGCAACACATTGTCTCCCATCCGGAGGAGCGGCTCTTCTCCTTTCAAGACCGCTCGCAAACCAAACGTCTGGATGAGGATGCGAAACTGCGCTCCTCCATCCAAAATAAGTTGCTTTCCCGCAAGCGACGGCGCGGGAATATCCCCATGACTCCTCTCCTGAAGTAATTCGCCATGAACCCTTCCCGTTCCCTCATTATCCATTCCTTCCCAATGTGAGGTATCTCCATGATTTCCCCCAAAAAAGGCCCCGGCTCCCTGAAGTTCAGACCGGGAAAACGCAAGCCGCTTACCCTCAACAAGGAGAGCCTGGTCGATTTTCACCGCTTGGCCCCCGATCAGCCGTTGCCCCTGGTTGTCGAGCCACACGCGGTCGCATTGGATCTGCCGCTCTGGATTGAACAGAACCGGAAGGATCTGCGGGCTAAGCTGCACGAGCATGGCGCATTGTTATTTCGCAACTTCAAAACCCATGACATCGCCTCCTTTGAAAACGCGGTGCGCGCACTTTCCGGCGAGCCCCTGAAATACATGGAGCGGTCCTCGCCACGACACGCCGTGCAGGGCGAGGTATACACCTCCACCGACTATCCGCCCAACGAAACGATTTTCCTTCACAACGAGCAGTCCTACAACCTGAGTTGGTGCGGCAAAATCAGTTTCTTCTGCAGGGTGGCGCCTACCTCGGGGGGCCAAACCCCGCTCGCGGACACGCGCAAGATCCTCGCCCGTTTGGAGCCAGGCCTGCGCGAGCGCTTTTTGGCGAAACAATACCTGTACCTGCGCAATTTCGGCACCGGCTTGGGCCTGCCCTGGCAGGTGGCGTTCCAAACGCAAAGCAAAGCCGAGGTCGAGGCGTACTGCCAAAAAAATGAGATTGCCCTGGAGTGGCGAGAGGGTGACCGGCTGCGCACCACCCAGGTGCGGCGCGCCATTCACCGACACCCGGAAACCGGGGCCCCGGTGTGGTTCAACCACTGTACTTTTTTTCACGTGACCACCTCTCCCGAAACGATCCGGGAAAAATTGATGCGGGAGTTCGAGGATAAAGATTTACCCAACCAAACCTTCTATGGCGATGGCGAACCCATAGAACCGGATGCGCTGGATCAGCTCCGCGCGGCATACCTTGCCGAAAAGGTGCTTTTCAACTGGCAGAAGGGAGACATTCTGATCGTGGACAATATGCTGGCTTCCCACGGCAGGGAACCCTTTTCCGGTCCGCGCGAAATCCTGGTCACCATGTCGGAGCCCACGAATTCTCAAGATACCGAATTGGTAGAAGGAGCGACCTCGCTGATATGAATATCCAAAATATTGAGGGATTCCAAATATCCTCGCAACAAAAGCATCTTTGGCTCCAAAAGAGAGGGGGAACCCTCGGTTGCGGCCTGATGTTGCGTGGTCCGCTCGATCGGGAAAAGTTGAAGGACAGCATCGGCAAGGTGGTCAGACGCCACGAAATTCTGCATACGGTCTTTGCGACTCTGCCGGGAATGGAGGTTCCGATTCAGGTGATTTCCGAGAATCCGGATTTTGCCTACCACGAGCGGGAAAGCCCCCGCGCGCCGGGTTCGGACAGCGACGTCCTCGCGAAGACCTTCGACCTTGAAAACGGACCCGCGCTCAGAGCTTTGCTCACCCAACTGGAGCCGGAGCTTCATGAGCTGTTGCTGGTGGCGCCCGCGATTTGCTGCGACTCCGAATCGTTCAACGTCATCTTCGGCGAGCTCGCCGATGCCTTGGCGGGCGTGCTTCAGGAAGAAGATGGGGAGCAGTGTGTCCAGTACGCGGACTTTTCGGAATGGCAGCTCGAGTTGGCTGAGGAACCCGAAACCGAGTATTGGAAGGGGTTTTCCTGGTTGAAATCCGGACCGGGGCCGATCCTCATCGAACAAGCGACAGCGTCCCGAGACAGCGTGCAAGAGGCGCATTACCGCCTCGATCTGGGACCCCTCTCCGACCTAATTGGCCGGTTCTGCGAGGCAAACAAAGTCTCGCGCGAAGACTTTTTGCTGAGTTGTTGGCATATTCTCCTCTGGCGCTGCAACGACCGAATCCCCCTGCCGGTTGCCAAGCGCTTCGATCCTCGGGACATCGATCCTTTCTCGATCTCGGTGGGTCCCTACGCAAACCACATACCCATGCGGCTCCCCTTGGATGCGGGCCTCCGATTTGAGGAGGTGCTGCAACGCGCCAAGGCAATGCGCGAGGAGCATCAGAGGAAGCAGGCCTATTTTGGTTGGCAACTGGTAGCCGGCGATGAGGCGCCGCCGACTTTTCCGTACGGGTTCGAATACGAGGTGTTGGCCGGGGACCGGAAGCGGGACCGGATCGAGTGGTCGATGCGTGACAAGTTCCGCCGCCACCACGGATTCCACCTGTATTTGAGCGTGATAGAGAAGGCCGGCGCCCTGGCCTTGACTTTCGATTACCTGGACGGGCTTTACCCGGGTGTTCGGATTCAGGACCTCGCCGCGGGCTATCAATGCCTGTTGCGGGCCGCGGCCGGACAGGATTTGCTCATTGATCGCCTGCCCGTCGTGGCCGGGGAGGAGCGCCGGCGTTTGCTTGAGACCTGGAACCAAACCGAGAAAACCTTTGCTTGGGAGGGAGGGCTCGCGAGTCTTTTCGCGCGCCAGGTCTCGGCCGCTCCCGACAGAACGGCGCTGGTTTTTGAACATCGGCACCTGAGCTACGGCGCGCTCGATGATCGCGCGCAAGGGCTTGCCCACGTCTTGCGCCACGCGGGGGTGCGACCCGGGGACACGGTCCCCATGATCGCGGATCGGGGCCTGGAAATGTTCATCGGTCTTTGGGCGATTCTCAAAGCGGGCGCCGCGTATTTACCCTTGACCGCCAACCAACCGAAAAATCGGTTACAGGCCATCCTGGCCTCCTCGGGCGCGGCCATCCACCTCGCCGAGCCGCGCTACCGCGATTTGCCCGCCGGAGGGGAATGCCGGCGCATCCTCATCGATGGGTCACGGGCGGTAAAGGATTTGGGCAAGCTGCCGCCGGCCCCTGCCTGGCCGAACCTGCCGGCCTACGTGCTCTTCACCTCCGGGTCGACCGGGGCGCCCAAGGGCATCGCGGTTTCCCAAGCCTCGGTTTTCAACCTCGCCCGCGCCCTGCGCGAAAGCCTATACGCGGAAACCGGGACGTCCCTGAGGGTGAGCCTCAATGCGCCCCTCATTTTCGACGCATCCCTGAAGCAACTGATCCAATTATTTTATGGCCACAGTCTGGTCATCATTGCCGAGGAGATCCGGGCGGATGGCCATGCCCTGTTGGCTTTTATCCGCGGCGCTTATCTCAATTCCCTGGACCTGACGCCCTCCCAATTGCAGTTGCTGCTGCAGGCGGGTTTGACCGAGGAGCCCGAGGCCGTTCCAGATCGTGTGTTGCTCGGGGGCGAAGCCCTGGATGAAGCTACCTGGCGCTTGTTGCAATCGCTTGGCGCGGACAGGTTCTACAATGTGTACGGCCCCAGCGAATGCACCGATCTCACCACGATGCTGTCTCTCTCGGAGGAGGCGCGTCCAAGCCTTGGCCGTCCCCTGGCCAATGTCCGCCTCTACGTTCTGGACGCCTACCTCCAACCCCAACCCACCGGCGTTCCAGGCGAGCTCTGCATCGGCGGCGCCGGGCTCGCCCAATGCTACTATCGCGCGCCGGATATCAGCGCGGAAAAATTCATCCCCGATCCCTTCAGCCCTGTCGGGGGCCGGCGTCTGTTCCGCAGCGGCGACCGGGTTCGTTATCCACGGAGCGGCCAGCTTCAGTTTTTGGGCAGACAGGACCGGCAGGTGAAGCTGCGCGGGTTCCGCATCGAGCTCGGCGAAATCGAGGCAATTTTGAGTGCGCATCCCGGGGTTCGCGGTGCGGTTACGCTCCTGCGGGAGGACAGGCCGGGCGATTCGCGCTTGGTCTCCTATATCGTTCCCAGCTGCGAGGGCCAGACCAGGATCCACGGCCAAGCGCGCTATCTCCTGCCCGATGGGTTGGCCATCCTGCACCAGAACAAAAACGAAACCGATTATTTGTACGAGGAAATTTTTTCCAAGCAAACCTATGTCCAGTATGGAATTCGCCTTCCCGAGGGCGGCTGCTTCCTGGACGTGGGCGCCAACATCGGCATGTTCAGCCTTTTCGTCGCGCGGCACTGCGCCCATCCGCGCATCTACGCCTTCGAACCGCTCGCGCCCATCTACGAAACCCTGTCGGCCAATCTCGGCCTCTATGGGGGAGATGTCCATATCTTCGATTTTGGCCTCGCCGCCGAGGAGCGGGCAATCGATTTCACCTATTACCCGCGCTATTCCATGATGTCCGGCGTGGCGGATTATGCCAGACCGGCCGAGGAGGCCGAGGTCGTCAAGCGGTTTCTGGATAAGGCGGCGGGGAGCGGTTCCGAGGATGCCGCGCAATTGCGGCAACATGCCGACGAGCTGCTGGATGGCCGTTTCGAGGGCCTGGTGGAGACCTGCCGTCTGCGCAGGCTGCGAGATGTCATTCAGGAGCAGGGCATCACCCATATCGACCTGCTCAAGATTGACGTGCAGCGTGCGGAACTGGAGGTGTTGCAGGGGTTATCCGAGGAGAATTGGGCCATCATCGACCAGATTGTGATGGAGGTCCACGATCAGCCGGGAAGCGAAAGCGAGAACCGGCTACAAATCCTGAGCGACTTGCTGTCGGCCCACGGTTTCGAGGTTGTCTACGAACAGGATGCGCTGCTGGAGGGCACGGATCGCTACAACCTCTACGCCAGCCGCCTGGGCCTGAGCGAAAGCAAGGACCATCTTCAGCGGCTTCCGGTGATTTCGGAGGTCGTTGAGCGCGCCCGTCCGCTCACCGGAGAAATCCTTCGGCAACACGCGGTCGCCTCGCTTCCCCATCACATGATCCCGGCGGCCTTTGTCATCCTGGATAGTTTTCCCCTGACCGCCAACGGCAAGGTCGATACCCGCGCCTTACCGGCGCCCGAGGAGCGGTCCGATGCCGCCGGGACGCGCGGCAAGGCCGAGACCCCCGCGGAAGAATTGTTGCAGGGCATTTGGGCCCAGGTTCTGGGTAAAAAAGAGGTGGGCACCGAGGAAAATTTCTTTGAGTTGGGCGGGCATTCGCTGCTGGGCACCCAACTGATCGCAAAAATCCGCGCGGCGTTCCAGATTGAGATGCCGTTGCGCACCATTTTCGAGGCGCCCACCATCCGGTCGCTCGCCAGTGAAATTGAGAAAAAACGGGCGGCCGGTGGGGATCAGGAACTGCCCGCGATTCAGCCCATGCCGAGAACGGAAAACCCGCCGCTTTCCTTTGCCCAAGAGAGGATGTGGTTTTTACACCAATTGGATCCCGAGGATCCCAGCTACAACACGCCGGTCCAAATCGCGGTCAAGGGCTCGCTTTGTCCCCTCACCCTGGAGCGGGTTCTCGGCGAAATCATACGCCGGCATGAAGCCCTGCGAACCACTTTCCCCGCTCCCGACGGCAGGCCCTATCAGCATATCCATGAGCCGCGGCGCTTGCCGATTCAACTCACCGATTACGGCAGCCTTGCGGCGGAAGCGCAAACCGACTTGGTCCACCGGCACCTGGCGCTGGCCGCGGCCCAGCCCTTTGACCTGGAATCCGGTCCGCTGATGCGCATGCACCTGCTTCGTTTGGGCGCTCGAAACTTTGCCGCCTGCTTCGATATGCATCACATTATCAGCGATGCCTGGACCAAGGGGATTCTGATTCGCGAGATCGCGGCGCTTTACGGTTCCTGGGTGCGGGGCCTGCCCTCGCCCCTGCCCGAGCCGGGAATCCAATACGTCGATTTCGCCTATTGGCAGCGCCAATGGCTGCAAGACCGGGTATTGGCCGCCCAACTCGCCTATTGGAAAACCCAACTGGCGGCGACGCCCGTGCTCGACCTTCCGCTGGACCGCAAGAGACCCGCGGAACAGACCTCCAACGGCCGCAACCATTACTTCGACCTGCCGGGCGGCCTGACCGCTCCCCTGCGCGCGGCGGGGCGCGAACAAAACGCGACCCTTTTCATGACGCTGATGGCCGCCTTCGGGGCCTTTCTTT
>JBGTRP010000325.1:0-7738 GCA_041940685.1 Acanthopleuribacteraceae bacterium | reverse complement strand
ACTCCCACCCGCTCCAGGTCCAAAACCTCCGACCAGATCTCCGAAAGCAACCGCTCTTCCGGAATTCGAGGCGCCTGGTATGCCATGACCATCTGGGTCTCGGCCGGGTGCGGAACTGGAAGCGCGCTCCGATCGATTTTGGCATTGGGCGTCCGCGGCAGAGCATTAAGTATGATGAAGGTGCTCGGCACCATGTATTCGGGTAAGTTTAGGGTCGCATATTTCTGCAGATCGCCGTCATCGAGTTTTTCTCCCGCCACATAAGCCACTAGGCGATTGGGCTGGGGTTCACCCTTCCAGTGGATGAGGACGCACTCTTTCACCTTGGTGTGACGCAATAGGAGGTTCTCGATTTCTTTTAATTCAATTCGATAACCCCGGAGCTTGATTTGGTGGTCGCGCCGGCCGATAAAGTCAAGTTGACCCTTGGGAAGCCAGCGGGCCAAATCGCCCGTTCGATAGAGGCGCGCTCCGGGGCAAGCGCCTTTTTTACCCTGGAAGTGGTGGGGAACGAACCGTTCGGCGGTCCATTCGGGCCGGCGGTGGTAGCCACGGGCCAGCCCTTCTCCGCCCAGCAACAATTCACCCGGCAATCCCACGGGCACGGGCTCCATGCTGCCGTCCAAAAGGTAGGCTTGGGTATTGTCAATGGGTCGGCCAATGTTGGGTTCCCCCCTTAGTCCGGGTTCGACCGCACAAAAAGTCGAATAAGTAGTATCCTCGGAAGGTCCATACAAGTTGTACACATGCCGTACCTGGGATTTTCGGTAGAGGTCGCGGACCAAGCCGCCTCGCAGGGGCTCGCCCGCCAGGTTGATGGCGAAGATCGTCCGAGGCAAGGCCTCTAAATGGATGAGTTCCGCCGCGGCACTGGGAACCGTGTTGAGCAGAGTCACCTCCTCGCGCGCGGGTAGGCTGGCCAGCTCCAGGGCGTTTTCCGCGAGGATGACCCGGCCGCCCCGGCCAAGGGGGGCGAATATCTCAAAGACGGAAAGGTCGAAATTCAGGGAGGTGGAGGCGAGCACTCCCTTGAAACAGGGGTCAGGTAGTGTGGTGAATGCCCAGTGTAAAAGTGCTGTAACCGCGCGATGACGAATGACGACGCCCTTGGGGTCGCCGGTTGAACCGGAAGTGTAAATGACATGGGAGGCATGAAGGGACGAGATCTCGCTAGCCTGGGCTTGGGAATGAGCCCTTCCCCGGACAGGTATCTCCGAATCCAAGGTCAAAACCTGGGTTTGGGTTGTGGGCAATCGTTCCAACAAGGATGGTTGCGTCAACACTAGGGAAATGCCGCTGTCCTTCAATAGGTAGGTCTGCCTGGCGCGAGGGTAGCGAGGGTCAAGAGGAACATACGCGCCACCCGCTTTGAGCACGGCTAGCTGGGCCAGGATCATGTCGGCGTTGCGTTCCACGCAAATTCCCACCAGCCTCTCCGGCTCCACGCCCCATTGTCGGAGGTATCCAGCCCAAAGGTTGGCGCGTTCATTCAATGTCCGGTAGGTCCATCGTCGTCGCTGGAAAACCAGGGCAATCCGAGACGGTGTACGTTTGGCCTGGGCCTCGAATACATGGTGAACGCATCGATCGGTAGGGAAATCGGCGAGAGTGCCGTTCCAGGCATGGAGAATGCGCCGGCGTTCGGAATCGTTGAGGAGTGACAATAACTCCATGGGTTGGTCTGCGGCTTGGAGTAATCGCTCTGTCAGATTCTGGAAATGGTCTCGGAGCTGGAGCATACTCGAATGGTCGAACAGGTCGGTGTTGTAGATCAGCGATCCCTTAAGCCCATCATCGGCCTCCTCCATGGCGAGGGTCAGGTCGAAACGGGCGGTATCGGCGCTCTCTCGCGATGGGTAAACCTTGAGGCCGGGAAGCTCCAACACCTCGGAAACCGCGTTTTGGAACACGAACATGGCTTGGAACAGGGGACCGTGGCTCAGACTTCTCTCTGGCCGCAAGAATTCCACCACCTGTTCAAAGGGCACATCCTGGTTCGCGTAGGCATTCAACGCGCAGATTTGCACCAACTCCAAAAGGCCGCGAAAAGTTATGCCTCCCGAGCCCGAGTGGGTGATCTGGCCAAGCTCGGTTCGAAGCACTAGGGTATTGACGAAAAAGCCCACGAGCGGCTCTATTTCCTCACGGTTCCGGTTGGCGATCGGGGTGCCGATACAAATATCCGTCTGGCCGCTGTAGCGGGATAGCAGCGCGGTGAAGGCGGCGTGGACGACCATGAACGGAGTCGCTCCCGAAGCGCGGCCCAATTGCATTAACGCTTGTTTTAGATGGGGCTCCCATCGAAAGGGAACGCCGCGTCCCGGAAAGGTTTGTACGCGCGGTCGCGGCCTGTCCAAGGGGAGGGAGAGGACGGGCGCTCCTGCCAGGGTCCGCCGCCAGAATTGGAGTTGGCTCTCCAGCAGAGCGCCCCGCAGCCAGCGATGCTGCCAATAGCTGAAATCCGCGTATTGAATGGGGAGTCTGGGTAATGTTCCGATGGGGGGACTTTGGCTTAAGGGTTGGTACAGGGCCGACATTTCACGAATCAGGATACCGATCGACCAGCCGTCGGAAATGATGTGGTGCAGGGTGAACGCGAGCAGATGTTCATCGCGAGACCTGTGAATGAGGGCAAGTCGAAGCAAGGGACCCGCCGCTAGGTCGAAGGGCCGTTGCGCCTGTTCCTTAGCTAGCCGTGATGCCAGCTCACGGTCATGGGCGATGGCGCTTAAATCAATGAAGTACAGGCGCATGGGGCGGTAAGGGTGGATCACCTGAATAGGTTGCCCCTTCTGTTCTGGGAAGGTCGTCCGCAGGATTTGCTGGCGGCGGATGATTTCTCCGATGCCGCGCTCAAGCGTGGGAACGTGGAGCATGCCCTCGAGTCGTAAGGAAAAGTCGCTGTTATAGGCTGATGATTTGCGGTTCTCCAATTGGTCGAGAAACCAAAGCCGTTGCTGTGCGAAGGAGAGTGGCAATTTCTCGGATGCGTTCAGCCTGGGAATGGGTTCTGCTGGGATGCGTTTGTCCTGGCGCGAGGCGGCCATTTTTTCGCAAAGCCCGGCAATAGTCGGCGCATCAAAGACCGCGCCCAGCGAGAGCTCGACCTGGAAGGTTGCGCGCACTCGGGAAATGAGTTGTGTGGCGAGGAGAGAGTGTCCGCCGGAATGAAAAAAATTATCCTGGATGCCGATTCTTTCCAATCCCAGGAGGTCTGTCCAGATTGCGGCCATGACCTCATGTTCGGGTGTCTTGGGACGCACATAGGTGTTTTCCGACTCGGAGCGCCCGCTTTTAGGCGCGGGAAGCTTATCGCGGTCCAGCTTGCCGTTGAGAGTCAGAGGCAGGTCATCCAGGAACATGAACGCGGAGGGAACCATGTTCTCCGGCAACCATTTTCCGAGAAACGCGCGCGCGGTTCCAGCACTGAGCTTCTTCCCTTCGCGAGGTACGATATAGGCAACGAGCCGCCGGTCCCCGGCCACATCCTCCCGCGCGATGACCGCGGTCTTGCCAACGTTTTCCATGCGGCTCAGCAGGCCTTCTATCTCACCGATCTCGATGCGCATGCCTCGAATTTTGACCTGCTGGTCGGAGCGGCCGAGGTATTCGAAGTTGCCGTCGCCGGTAACCCGGCCCAAATCACCGGTTTTGTAAATGAGGTCCCCCACGCGGTTGGAGAAGGGATTGTCAATGAAGGAGGCTCGGGTCAGTTCAGGTTGCCGGTAATAGCCAAGACTGCGAAACGGGGTGCGAATCCAAATTTCGCCCACGGCTCCGGGCACCCTCGGTTTCCCGTGTTCGTCCACCACCAAGGCGCGCGCGCCGGGCATGGGTTTGCCGATAGGTATGGTAGACCTTTCCAAATCGGCCTCGGTGACGAGGTGGAAGAACTTGGTCATGGTGGTTTCGGAAGGGCCGTACAAATTGAACAACTGGACGCGGGTACCGAACCGGTCCATCCAGCGGCGAACATCTGAGACCAGCAGCGGCTCGCCCGCCAGTAGAACGAAACGCAATCGGGTGAGCTCCCGGGCCTGAAGGTCCTGGAGGAGAAGGGTGCGGAAGAATGAGGGCACGGTGTGAAGAACCTGAACGGACTGTTCGGCCATCCACCGCACCAGCCTCGCCGCGTCCAGGGCAGTATCCGGAGAATCCGGAATGCAGATCACGCCGCCGCTACAAAGCGGGGTGAAGACATCGCGCAGGATCGCATCGAAACCAGGTCGGGTGAGTTGGGTGACTCTCGTTCCTGGGCCAAGGCCTAGAACCTCGATTTCCCACTTGATGAAATGTGCGATGGATTTTAGACGACCGGCGATCGCTTTGGGTTCACGGGTAGAGCCCGAGGTGAAGAACACATAGCAAAAATCGTCGGGCTCGCGCATCACTGTCGGATTCCGATCGTTTTTGAAACCAGAGAAGCCCTCCAGCGGGGAGAGGTTCCGGGCGATAGGTTCGTCGGTTCTTCGGTCTGGGAAGCTGAGAAACGCGGGTTTTCGCGCCATGGCTTCGAATAGGGAATCAAGGGCCCGGGTCTGATCCCGGTCGCCGATCACGATTTGAGGCTCCACCCGGGAAATCATTGCGGCCAAACGGGCATCGGGAAGATCCAAATCCAAATACACGAAGGCGCCGCCCGCCTTGAGAACCGCGATCAGGGAACGAATCACCAGAACGGGATCTCGAGTGGTGATAGCCACCACCATGCTCGGGGTTAGCCCATGGTTCAGGAGAAAATTGGCGAGCCGATTGGTCTCACAATCGAGCAGGCCGTAGGAGATGGTTACCCCACTGCGGCGGATGGCCGTGGCATGGGGATGCTCGCGCGCGAATCCGCTGAAGAGATCGTGGACATGATCTGGGCTCTTCATCTCAAAGCTCCTCCTCCAGATCATCCATAAAAGAGTTGACGGCCTCATGAGCGGCCCTCGCCTTGTGGGCTGGGGAGGTCAGGTCTCGCAATTCCGCGAGGTATTGCAGGCTCTTCCGAATGGCATCGGAATCCGGAATAAAATCGATCAAGCAGGCGATTTCATCGACACCGGTTTCCGTAAGCTGACGAATTAGAGCCTCGCGGGAGGTGGGCGTCCCCAACAGCGAAGTGCGGAAATAACGTTCAAAGGCTCGATCGAGTAACTCGTCCATGTCTTGTTCGTCAATGGAGTGGGCATCGATTTTGTGGCCGCCACTGATCACGCCGCCACCCCGAGCGGCCTTGATCTCCAAGCTGACCGAGGACTTCAAATACTCGCGGAAGGGGGTGTACACCGTCCGCCGGACGCGCGCGACGTCATCGCCTAAAAAGGTGTGCAGCATGAGGGAGACTTTGCCGTGATCGCGCGGGAACCCCGCGGTTTCCAAGCTATCGCGGTAGGCTTGAATTTTCCCGGTTAGGGTGGCAAGATCCTGGCCGATGAGATGGGTCAGCAAATTGGCGCCGATCGAGCCCGCGCTCACGAAGGTATCCACATTACCCGAGGAGGTTACCCAAACGGGCAACTCCGCTTGTACGGGCCTGGGGAAGACCTTGAACTCGAATGTTTTGCCGAAACTGTTCTCAGCCGTGGTGGAACCGCCGCGCCAAAGATGTCGCACCAGCTCGATTTGCTCGTACATGATCTTCTGGCGCGCCGCGTAGTTTTCCGGGTAGAAAATAAAATCATTGCTATTCCAGCCGGAACCGAAAGAGATAGCGACCCTGCCGCCGGAGAGATTGTCAACCACCGCCCATTCCTCGGCGATGCGGATGGCCGAGTGGAGAGGAGAGATCAGGCTACCGGCCCGGAGTTGGACCTTTTTCGTAATGGTGGCCAATCCGGCATTGGTAACCGATGGGTTGGGGAAAGCCCCTCCAAACTCATGGAAATGGCGTTCAGGCGTCCATACACAGCAGAAGCCATGCTCATCGGCAAACTGAGTTGCATCCAGGAGCAGGCGATAGTTTTCCCTCGCGTTCTCCATGGCGGATGAAAAAAACATGATGCCGAAATCCACGATTAACCTCTCTCGGGTCGGGTTTTCAGGTAGGCTACCTTCGCCGGGCGGGCGCGGGCGACGGTTCCGTCCCAGTGCGGGAGCCTCGCCCGTTCGGCCCAGGATGGGAAGGGCGCCATCGGGCTGAAATGCTTAGTCTTCATCGAGATCATCGTCAAAACCTCCCATGAGATCCTCGGTCTGCCGGGGCGAAAGCAGGTTGTACTCGGAAACGGGCTTTTGCGGGTCGCGCACTGCCGCGCCAAGCAAGCCCTGGAAATATTCCACCAGGCGGGTTACGGTCCGGGTCTCGAACAAATCGCGATTGTATTGAAAACTGCAAAACAGGCTGTTGTCCTCTTCCCCGGCGGTGAGGGTTAAGTCGTATTTCGCGCTCAGGTTCGCCGGAGGCAGCGGTTCTAGGTTGAGACCGGGCAACTCCAGGCCGGAACCGGGTGTGTGATGCATGTTGAAAAGAACTTGAAAAATCGGGTTATAGGAGCGGTCGCGTTCTATGTTCAGTTCTTCCACCAGCCTTTCAAAGGGAATGTCTTGATGGCGAAAGGCCGCGAGTGTGACGGAACGGGTTTGCTGCAAAAGATCATGAAAAGACGGGTTTTGGGTAAAGTCCAGACGCATGGGCAAAGTATTGATGAAGAACCCGATCAAGGGCTCGGTTTCCCGGTGTTCGCGGTTGGCGATGGGGCAGCCCACGACGAGGTCTTTTTGGCCGCCATAGCGGGATAGGAAGGTGGCAAACGCCGTGAGCAGAACCATAAACATGGTGGTCGATGATTCGTTGCCGAGGGATCGGAGTCGCCTGGCCAGATCCTCTTCGACTCGAAAGGTCACGATACCTCCACGGAACTCCGGTGATTCGGGACGGCGCCTGTCCATGGGGAGCTGAATGCGCGCGGGTGCTCCGGCTAGGGTGGTTTTCCAGAACTGAATCTGTTGCTCTAAAACCTCGTCCCGCAGCCAGCCTCGCTGCCAGAAAGCAAAGTCCGCGTACTGGATTGCCAATTCGGGTAAGGGTTGGACATTTCCTAAGAGGTAAAAGGGATAGAGCTTGGAGAGTTCGGCGACCATGATCGCGGACGACCATGCATCGGAGACGATATGATGCAGGGTCGCAATAAAAATATGGTGGTTGGCGTCCAGGCGGATGAGGTGAAGACGGACAAGGGGGCCCGTCTCTAAATCGAAGGGACGGTTGGCTTCCTCGCATGCGATACGTTGCCATTCGCGTTCTTGGGTGTTCGGGGGGAGCGCGTGAAGATCCAGAATCGGTAGGGGTGCGGATCGCGCTTCGTGAAACACGAGCCGCGGCTGGCCGTCCACGGCGGTGAAGGTTGTACGCAGCACCTCGTGGCGTTGTTGAATTTTAGAAATTGCCCGCTGTAGCGAACGCGCATCCAAGGCGCCGCGCAACGAGAGGGCGGTAGGAATGTTGTATGAGGCGCCCAAGCGTTCGATTTGCCCCAACAACCAAAGTCGTTGTTGCGCGAAAGAGAGGGGTAAAGGGTCGGCCCCGGGGCCACGGGGCCTGGAGGTGATGGACCCCCTCCCAACCGAGGGCTTCAGGCGCCGAACCCATTGTGCTAACCTCTCGTGAGATAGCTCGTTCGCAAGCTTGGTAAGGTTGCCTTCTTCTCTGTGAAGACCAAGCTCTTCAAATGCTGTAGTGGCCTCTTCCGGAGTCGCATTCTCGATGATTCCGAGGTGGATCAGCCGGGCCAGTTCATGGATGGTCGGCGCCTCG
>JBGTRP010000324.1:0-7752 GCA_041940685.1 Acanthopleuribacteraceae bacterium | reverse complement strand
TATGTTGGCGGGGACAATATCCTGGATATCATCGATATTTCCGATGTCAACAACCTCCATGGCGTGGGGTTTTATTTCCAGGACTTGCAAGGCGACACCCATGTGTATCCAAGGGGCGGGTATCTTTACGCGGTATCGGATGCGGCAGACAAGCTGGTGGTCGTCGATATTTCCGATCCGGACCAACCCGCTCAAGCCGCGGTGCTCGGCCATGGCGGCGGCGCTTTGCTGGATGGGCCCATGGGCGTTTTCGTATCCGGCGACCATGCCTACGTGGCATCCTTTAACTCCGATGCACTGGAGATCGCCGATGTGTCCGCCTTTCACTTCAATGCCATTCCCACCATCGAGCTGCGCGACCCCGACCCGGGCGACACCGCGGACAATGAATTTCCCTTTCGCTGGTGGGACAGTGACGACGGCAATGCCGCCATCCATTTTTTCTACGATACCGACAACGGCGGAGAGGACGGCGAGCCCATCAACATGGCGGCCATCATGGAAGACGATCCCGAGGATGTCTATATCTGGGACACATCCAATATCCCCAACGGAAGCTACTATATCTATGGCGTAATTAACGATGGCTTCAACGCCCCGGTCGTCGATTACAGCACCGGCGCGGTCACCATCACCCACGCCAATACGGCGCCCACGATTTCAATCCTGGAGCCCGACGGCGTGGACGATAGCGCGGATGCGGAATTCAACATCACCTGGACGGATGCGGATCCCGATGACAACGCGGGTATCCTGCTCTATTACGACAGTGACAATTCCGGCGAGGATGGCGTCCCGATCAACGGCTCGCCCATCTTCGAGGATGACGAAACCGACCAGTACCTGTGGTTTACCGCGGATGTCCCCGAGGGCGACTATTACATCTACGCCGTGATCAGCGACGGCAGCGCGAGCGCCACTGCCTACAGCGCCGGACCGGTCACCATTCACCACAATGTGCCGCCCACGATTACCTTACTCGAACCCGATGGCATGGACGATGTCGCCACGGCGGCCTACACCATCTCGTGGACGGATGAAGATCCGGACCACGATGCGGACATTTCACTGTTCTACGACACGGACAACCAGGGTCTGGACGGGGTTTTGCTCGCATCCGGCATCAGCGAGGATGACGGGGCTGACAACTATGAATGGGATATCTCCGCCCTATCCTCGGGGACCTATTACCTCTATGCAAGGATCGATGACGGTGTGGCCGCACCGGTTTCCCACTACAGCCCCGCGCCGCTTCGGGTAATTACGCCCAATGGCGCGGGATTGTTGGGCTGGTGGCCTTTCGACGAAACCGGCGGCGCGGTTATCGAGGAGGCCGTCAATGGGTTGAATGCCGTGGTGAATGGCAATAGCGCGCCAGTAGCGGGCAAGATCAATGGCGCCTGGGAATTGGATGCGGTGGATGTCCGCGAAAAAATCCATGTGGCCGAGACCGCCCAGGCCTTCGAAGCCGGAGAGATGACCATCTCGCTCTGGGTCTACCCCTACGACGACCAAACCGTGCGCCAGTACATCCTGAACCACTACAATTGGCGCTTGATGGTCGACGATAACCTCGCTCTCCGTTTTACCCTGGGCAGGCTCAACGATGCGAATGGCCCCTTTTTCAGCGCAACCGACAGCCAGCCAATGCTTGCCAACCAGTGGTATCACCTATGCGCAACCTACCAGCCCGATCCCGTCGGCGGCAACGGAACCATCGCGCTTTTCGTGAATGGCGCCCTTCAGGCCACCACCAACATTGGCTCCGGCGTCCTTTATACGGGCTATGGGAGCGATGATTTGGAATGGGGCAACACCGGGCATGGCGCGGCCGCCCCCTTTTCTGGCCTGGTGGATGAAACGAAAATATGGGCGCGTGTGCTCGAACCTTCCGAGATCTTGGCAGAATTCCAAGCCGGCAACGTCCCTCCAACGATTTCCATTCTCGAACCCGACGGCGTGGGCGATACCGCGGACCTCGACTTCCCCATCGCCTGGACGGATGCCGACCCGGACGACGATGCCCAAATCGACCTCTACTACGACACCGATAACGCGGGTCAGGATGGGACTCTCATTGTTGCGGGCATCAGCGAGGACGACGCCGCCGATGTCTATCTCTGGAACACGGGATCGATGCCCGAGGGCGCGTATTACATCTATGCCGTCATCGCTGACGGGGTCCATCCGCCGGTATTTTCCTACAGCTCCGGAGCGGTGACCATCAGCCACTCCGCGGGCAACCAGCCGCCCGAGGGCATGATCGAGGCCCCTTACGAGGACATGACCATCCGCGTGGGGGAAAGCGCGTTTTTCGCCTCCATGGGAACCGATCCGGAGAACCATTATCCACTCGCCTACGCCTGGGATTTCGGTGGCGGCGCGCCCCCCAGCAATCTGGAAGATCCGGGCGAGGTATTCTTCCTGACCGAGGGGACCTATCTGGTGACCCTAGGAGTCACCGATAGTGAGGGCCTGAGCGATCCCACGCCCGCCACCCGCACGATTACCGTGGTCCACGGCTTTCGGCCCGATGGCGTCATCGACCAGCCCGCGGAGGATGTGGCCATCTTGCCCGGTGAAAGCCTGATCTTCGCGGGCACCGCCAACGATCCGGACAATGATACGCCCTTCTCCTATTATTGGAGCTTCGGAGGCGCCGCGCCGCCCAGCAACCTGGAAGATCCCGGCGCGATCAGCTTCCAGGAGATCGGCGTTTACACGGTCTCGCTCTCTGTAACCGACAGCGAGGGCCTCGGCGACCTCAGTCCCGCCACCCGCGTTGTGGTGGTCGCCGATCATGAGGCGCCCAATGGAATCATCGATTCGCCTACCGGCCCGGTCACCATCCGGGCCGGCGAGTCCGTGGTCTTCGCGGGCACCGCTACTGGTTCGGGATCCAGCATCCTTTCCTATCACTGGGATTTCGATGGCGGCGCGCCCCCAAGCCTGCTCGAAGATCCCGGTCCGGTCACATTTTCAACGGCGGGCATCTTCACCGTGCGTTTCCGGGTCCGGGACGATCAGGGACTGGCAGATCCATCCCCGGATACGCGCGTGATTACCGTGGAGGGACCCCAAAACCCCAACGCGATCATCGATAGCCCCGCCACCGATCTCAGCATCCTGCCCGGTGAGTCCGTGGTCTTCGCGGGCACCGCTACCGACCCCGGCGGAGAGTTGCCGCTTCAATTCGCCTGGGATTTCGACGGCGGCGCGCCGCCCAGCAATCTGGAAGATCCCGGTCCCATCAGCTTTACCGAGGCCGGCGCCTATACCGTGACCTTCAATGTGCGCAATGCTCAGGGATTGATGGATGAATCGCCGGATCAACGCCTGATTACCGTGCTGGGCAACCAGCCTCCGGAGGGAGTGATTCTGGAACCCGCGGCCAACGCCACCATCCCCACCGGAACCAGCATCGAATTTACCGGGATGGGCACCGATCCCGAGGAAAATACGCCGCTTACCTGGTTTTGGGATTTCGACGGCGCCGCACCCAACAGCGCCGATCAAATCCCCGGCCTCGTACTTTTTGACACCGCCGGAACCTATACCGTGACCTTCACCGCAACCGATAGCCTGGGGCTGGCCGATCCCACTCCCGAGGTTCGGGTGATTACTGTGGAGGATCCGGAACCACCCGAGGGCGTGATCGAATTCCCCATCGAAAATGTCATCATCCGACTGGGCGATAGCGTGGTTTTCGAGGGCGGCGGTTTCGATCCAGACGGCAATTACCCGCTGGAATTCTTTTGGGATTTCGACGGCGCCGCGGCGAATACGACCCTTGAAGATCCCGGCAGCATTCCCTTCGAAGAACCCGGACTATTCCTGGTGAAACTCTGGGTAACCGACAGCCAAGGATTGACCGACCCTACCCCGGACCTTCGCGAGGTAGACGTGGTGTACTGCCCGGATGTGGTGGCGCCAGGCGTTGCCCTGGGACTCGGCGATGTGCAGCTGAGCGCCATCATGACCTGCGACGCGCCGGAAGTATCCTGGTTCTGGCAAAACCTGGCCACCGGCAACATCTTCGGCGTGGATCAAAACCCGGTGACCCTGGATGTAAACCCCACGGAAAGCACGGACTACCGCATCCACATCACCGACAACCTCAGCGGCGATACGGGCATGGCGACCACCCGTGTGCTGGTCGCCCTCGATCCCTGGTTCCTGGATGCGAATGGCGATGGCTGCAACACCCCGGCCGACCTGTGGGAAGCCGCGGCAATCTGGCGCCAAACCGCGCCCGACGCGGACGGCGACAACCTGCTGACCGTTCGGGATCTGCTCTACATCCACCTCTCGGACAGGAACTGTCCGCAATGAAGAAGGCGGAGTCCTCCATCCATGTGAATCCAAGGAACTATAAAACTCACGCAAAGACGCGAAGCCGCCAAGCCCCAGGCAGGAGGAAGGATCTTTCTTGTTCCTCTTCTTCTTTGCGCCTTTGCGGCTTGGCGAGATTATTCTCTTTTAATTACCAATTTTAAAATACGAACGCGCCCGGGGGATTCGCCGCCGGGTTTTCCCGTTATCGGAGACATTTGAGGAGGGAGTGGCATGAAACGCATGATGGGTCGAATGGGTTGCGCATGGTTGTGGCTGCTGGGTTTGGGCGGGTGGCCGGTC
Organism: Acanthopleuribacteraceae bacterium; assembly: GCA_041940685.1. Taxonomy (GTDB): domain Bacteria; phylum Acidobacteriota; class Holophagae; order Acanthopleuribacterales; family Acanthopleuribacteraceae; genus JBGTRP01. The sequence continues at coordinate 3,117 of JBGTRP010000324.1, read as the reverse complement.
CTCTCGCAAGAGCCAGAGCCCATGGAAGGCATTGTGATCGAGGCGCTAGACGAAGACGCCGCTTTGTACGGCGCGGGTGCGCGCGTGGGGGACCGCCTGACGCGTTGGCAGCGGCTCCCCAATGCCGCGAACCCGGAAGCGGTCGAGGGCCGCATCGCCGATCCCTTCGACTGGTGGGTCGTGGAGCACACCCAGGCGCCGCGGGGGACCCTGAGGCTTTTCGGCGACCGGCATGGAGAGCCGCTCGAGATCGAGGTTGCCATCGACTTTTGGGAGTCCGAGGTGCGGCCAGTCATGTCGAAAGAAAGGCTTTCGATTTATCTGAAGGGCAAAAAATACATTGAAGTTGGAGAAGTTGAATATGGCGTAAAAGCCTGGCAATCACTAACCCAAGGCCCCTTCGCCAGTTGGATTTGGCTTCAAATCGGCAATTCCTGGCGAGATGAGCAAAAGTATGATCAGGCACAAGCTTTTTATCGACATGCTTTGGAAAACGCAGAGGCTGATCATCACAATGCTGTGATATTGAAAACCATTGGAGACGCATTTAGTAAGGTGGAAAGCTGGAAGCAGGCGTTGAAAACCTATGAGAAAGCGCTGGGCATTTGGAGACGGCTGGAAAACGATGGTCCGGGTATGTCTTCTATTTTAAATAATATGGGAACGGTGGCATGGAAAAGCGGTGATTTGGCCAAAGCAAAGGCTCATTACCTGCAAGCAATGAAAATATTTAAAAAAGGCTCTACAGGAAGTCTTCACTTAGCCGCAACTCTCAACAACATGGGAAATGTAACGGAGGACCTGGGAGATCTGGAACAAGCAGTGAAATATTACAAACAGGCATTGGTAATACAGAAAATAAAAGCTCCAAACAGTATGAATCTAGCTGCTTTTCTAAATAATCTTGGGATCGCTTATTGGGATAAAGGAGACTTGGTCCTGGCAGAACAATATTTCAAGCAGGCACTAGTGATCCAAAAACAAAAAGCGCCTGGCAGCCTAAGTCATGCGAATACTCTCAATAACCTTGGAACCGTTGCAAAAGACAGAGGCAATTTAGAGGAAGCTAAGAAGCAGTATTTGAAGGTTTTGGCCATCCAGGAAAAAATAGTCCCCAATAGTCTAAGAATGGCTATAACTCTCAATAACCTTGGGGTTGTTGCAATGGATCAAGGCAATTTGATCCACGCACGAAGCCTTTTTCAAAAAGCACTAACCATTAAAAAACTAAAAGCACCAAACAGCCTTACCTTGGTGCATACGCACAACAATATAGGAGCCGTTGCAAAAGAACGAGGTGATTTAGTTGAAGCTGAGCGAGCCTACAATTTGGCTCTAGCCATCTTAAAACAAAAAGCACCCAATAATTTAAATACGGCTCTTACCCTAAATAAACTTGGGGTGTTGGCAAAAACTCGAGGGGATCTTGAGGAAGCTATCCGGCATTACAAACAGGCAATGACAATCTTCGAAAAAAAAGCGCCAAACAGCCTCCTTTTGGCGGGTGTCCTGACAAATTTTGGGAATTTAGCAATGGAAAGAGAGGACATGGAAGCGGCTGAGGGCTTTTATAGGCGGGCGTTGATTATTCAGGAAATTCAGGCGCCTGAAAGCCTAGGCTTAGCTATCATGCATACCTGTTTAGGTAATCTAGAAAGAGCTTGTGGTGCGTTAGAAGAAGCGGAAAAACATTTTCGGCAGGCATTGATCATCCAAAAAAAAAGCTCCTGGTAGTTTGATCCTTGCAGGCACTTTTATTAACTTAGGAAATGTTGCAATGGACCAGGGGAACTTGGAAAAAGCTGAAGTCTTTTATAAAAAAGCTCATCTAATTCGGAAACAAAAAGCACCTCGTAGTTTAGGTTTGGCACTCTCACTTAGGTTTATTGCGAGGATTAACCATGCAAAGAACCAACCTCGTGTAGCGCAACGGTTATTTGAGCAATCACTTGATACCCTTGACGCTCAACTCAGTGTCCTCGGTGGCTCCCAGTTGGTCAAGGCCAGTTTTCTGACTCAAAATCAAGACTTTTACCAACATTATCTTAGTTTCCTAATAGAGCACCGAGATTTCGAACGCGCTTTTGAAACCTTCGAACGTTCCCGCGCCAAGGTTCTCCGCGATATGATGGCCGAGCGCGACCTGATCCTCTCCGGCGAACATCTCCCCAAGGAGCTCGATGCCGAACGCCAACGCCTGGCCTACCTGTACGAGCGGACCCAGGCGGATCTCGTTTCCCGCCCCGAAAATGAGGAGGCGTTGCTGGAGGAACTCGATGAGCTGCGCCGTCAGTATGACGAGGTAAAGCGGCAAATTCGCGAGTCGTCGCCCGAGCTCGCCTCGCTGCGCTACCCCAGCGCCCTGGACCTGGCCGCGATTCAGGATCAACTCGATCCCGGCACGCTGCTGCTCGCCTATGCCGTGATGGAAGAGGAAAGCATCTTGTTTGCCGTGGGAAAACAAACAGGGGTCAAGGCGTTTCCCATTTCGAAAGGCCAATCCTACTTCCGGGAACAGGTCGAGAGCTGGGCTCAACAGGTTACCGACCCGAGAATGGGCAAGATCGGCCAATCCATTTTCGAAAAATCCGGATTCGAGCTATTCCAGCTTCTGATCCAACCCGTCCGAGCCGAAATGGAACAGGCCCAGCGGCTGCTCATCGTTCCCGACGGCCCCCTGTGGCGCCTGCCCTTCGGCGCGCTGCCAACCTCGCGGGAAGGGGAGGCCCGCCGCTACCTGATCGAAGAAAAACCCATCTCCACCGTGGTTTCCGCCAGCCTGTACGCCGAGCTCAAGCAGCGGCCCAAGCGCCCGATCACCCGGATCGTGGCCATGGGAGACGCCGTCTACCCGGCGGAAAAAGATGCGGCCAGGAGCGGTTCCCGGCAGCCACTTAAAACGGCCTCCTCCACGAAGGAGGCTTCCTCGCCAACGCAGTCTCTTGAGGCTGAGGTCGAACCCAGGGTGCGCGCGCTCCTGGAGCGATCGGCGGCCGGAAGCTTGCCGCGCATTCCCCAGACGGCTGCGGAGGTGCGGAGCATCGCGGGGCTTTACGGCGATGCGGTCCGTACCTATTTGCGCGAGGAAGCCAACGAGGACAATTTCAAACGCATTGG
>JBGTRP010000323.1:0-7756 GCA_041940685.1 Acanthopleuribacteraceae bacterium | reverse complement strand
ACCCACCTGATCTCCGGCTACTACAACGAATTTGCGCGCTTGGATATCGCCTACAAAAAAATGCCGATCAGCAAGGCCATGCCGAGCCTGCTCTCCCTCTTCGAGCGCTATGGCTTTCAGGTGAATCGCTGCGTGATGGCGTCGGTCAACGATCATACCTCGCATCCGGTCTCTATCCTCACCTTCATCATTCGTCACGAGACCGCGGCCGCCATCGACGAAAAATTCGTACCCTTTCTCAAGCTGAACAAAGCGGCGAAATCCTTACGCTGGGTGGATATCGATCATTTCGACGAGTTGTGGAAGGCGCCCAACCGCAATGAGGTCCAGTATTCGCTCAACGAGATCAACCTCATTCGCTCCATTTCGGTCTGGGTTCAGATCTTCCTTTCCAAACTCAACCCCTATTACTACTCCGAGGAGCGCGTACGCAAAACCTTTGTCCGCAATGGCGATCTGTTACAGGGGCTGGTGACCTATTTCAAGCTGCGGTTCGACCCGCGCCTCGCGGATGAGCAGAGAGCCGAGGCGGTTCAGGAGGAATCCCGGCTGCGGGAGGAGATTGCCGAGATCTCCAATCGCATTTCCCAGGACATCTTTAAGGAAGCGCTCAATTTCCTGAAACACATCCTCAAGACCAATTATTTCTTTTCCCGCAAAACGGGCTTGTCCTTTCGCGTCGACCCGGCTTCGCTGAACCCCAAGTTCTATCCCAACCAGCCCTACGGGTTCTTCTTCATGGTAGGGCGCGGGTACCGCGGGTTTCACGTGCGTTATCGCGACACCGCACGGGGCGGCATGCGAATCGTCATGCCGCGCGACGCCAGCCAGTACGAGGTTGCCTTCGCGGGTTTGTTCGACGAGGTGGCGGGCCTCTCCTACGCGCAGCAACTCAAGAACAAGGACATACCCGAGGGCGGCGCCAAGGCCGTTCTATTGCTGTCCTTGGGGGCCGATCGTGAAACCGCGGCGATCGGCGCGGTCGATTCCATCCTCAACCTGATCACCGTCGATCCGAGCACCAGCCGGTTGGATCCCTCTATCGTCGATTACTACGGTCATGACGAATATATTTACCTGGGTCCCGATGAAAATTGTACCAATGAACTGATCGAGGCTTTCGTGTTGCAGGCCAATCGCCAGGGCTATCGCTTCGCCAATGCCTTCATGTCCTCCAAACCGACCTCGGGAATAAATCACAAGGAATTCGGGGTCACCTCCGAGGGCGTAAACGTTTTCCTGGAAAATCTGCTGCGGGAGCTCGACATCAACCCGCGCAAACAGGCTTTTACCATCAAAATGACGGGCGGACCCGATGGCGACGTGGCCGGCAACGAACTCAAGATCCTGCACCGTGAGTACGGCCAAAACGCGAAGGTGGTCGCCATTGCCGATGGACTCGGAGCCGCCCACGACCCCAATGGTCTGAATTGGGAAGAGTTGTTGCGCCTGGTCCGCGAGAGCCGGTCCATTCAAGACTTCAATTCGGCAAAGCTCTCCAAGAGCAAGGCGGCGTTCGTCATTCCGGCCGATACGCCCGAGCATATTCGTGTGCGCAACACGCTGCATGGGGTCATTCCCGCCGATATCTTCATCCCCGCGGGTGGCCGGCCCTACACGGTCAACAATGACAATTGGTCTCACTTCATCGCCGAGGATGGCAGCACTACCGTGCGCGGCGTGGTCGAAGGCGCCAATATCTTCTTCACCGAGGAGGCCCGCAACCAGCTTCAGCAGAAAGGGGTCCTCATGTTTAAGGACAGCTCCGCCAACAAGTGCGGCGTGATCTGTTCCTCCTTTGAAATCATCTCCGCGCTGATCCTCTCACCCGAGGAGTTTATGAGCATTAAAGAGGTGTACGTGCCTCAGGTGATCGAGAAACTGCGCGAAAAAGCCGATCAGGAGGCCAAGCTCCTGCTGCGTGAGTTTCATGAGCGGGGCCGTCGCATCACCCTTGTCGAGCTCTCCAAGGTTTTGAGCAATGTCATCAATCGGGTGACCGATCTGGTCGCCGCGGACCTCAACCAATTGACGGATGAACAGTTCCGCACCCCACTCAGTGACCATATCATTCTCAGTTACCTACCGCCCATTCTCGTTGAAAAATATGCGGATCGCGTGCTCAGGGATATTCCCCGTGCCTACCGGCAGGCCATCGTTTCGGCAAGCACCGCCTCGCGTATGGTCTACACGGAAGGGATTTCATTTTTCGAAAACCTGGCTGACCATGACGTGGTGCGGACGGTGAAACTCTACGTCAAGCAGGAGCAGCGGGTCTCCCAGATCCTGGAGGCCGTGAGCCGCCTGGACATAGCCTGTAAGGACGATATCAAAACCATTGTCGGCACCGCGGGCGCCCGCACCCTGACCCAGATCGAGCGCGTCTTCATCAAAAAATAGCCCCGCCGGTTTTGCCGAAAAAAGGCGGCGGAGGGTACTCGGCCCTTGCCTCCCGCGGCTGTGTACGGGAGTGGCAATTCGTCGGCCGGTTTCCCATCCGCCACCCGAAACGGGTAGTCCCTGGGCATTGGCAAATGCGGGACATCCGTAAGACCTTATTCGCTTGGCGCCGCTGGCGCCTCGCGCGTAGCGTTCTTCCAAACTGAAGCAACGTGATAGCAGGTTGAGGACCCAGGCTCAGGACGCGGGTGGAGCGGGTGGAGGCGCTCCGATTCCATCGCCATGTGCGAGGTCCGGCGGATTGAGGTTGAGGTGATTCCGGGAGATACCGGGCGGGACTCAGGAACATACCCGCTCCCCCGGCGCGAAGCGTCCGTGTATCAGTGTTTCCCCGCGAACTTGCGCTACCCTGATTTGGACAATCAAGATGCGGGAGGATCATAGCCATCGCGGCGGGACCAAATGATGCGGCAATCGCTGAAACCAGAGGCGCCGACAGAGGGCGAACAGGGACCTTGCCCTCCACCAGTCGCCTTATTCGTATGCTTGAAATCAGCGGTTCCTCCTAAATAAAAGCTCATCTGGTCAACTTCAGCGACCCGGACTATGAATACCCATACCAATAATGAAAAGCGGTCAAGGCCTTGGCGTTTGTGTCGGATTTTACAAGTTGTTTGCTCTGAAAATCCATAATTTAGATACAAAAATACTTTTAATGAGAAATTGTTAAAATTTAATTTCCAGTATTTCTGTATAGTGTTATAATGTCAGGCCGTGAAAGGTTCAGAAAAGTCGTATTCAGGGTCAATACCTTAGGAGCAAAAAATAAGCCATCTTGGGAAGTCTGTATAAGTCTTTTTTTTCTAATATGTTAGCTATGATGAAGAATGGCTTGAATCTCAAAGCGCGATATATAGCGAATCGAGCCTTGATATTTGATTGTGACGGGTTATGATCATGAAATATCACGATTGGTGGGGGCAAGGAGGGGATGATGGTCGTTGACCAAAAGAACCTCATCGACTTTTGGAAGGTAGTCCAGGATGCCTCGCTGGGCGCGTCTACAGCGGACCTGGACCAACTCTTGGGCCAGGCCTTGGATGCGCTGAGCCCGGTGATCCCATTCGATCTCGCGACCATCATGGAGCTTGAGGGCAATGAGCTGCGCGTTCGGGTGGCGCGTGGACCGCTTGATGGACCCAAGATCCGCCGTCACCGCATTCGGCTCAGCGATTTCCCTTCCATCCGGCATCTTCTGAAAGAGGGCCATGCCCGCGCCTTTCTAGAGCGGGACCACGCGGAAGGCGATGGCGATCCCTTCGATGGCGTGCTGGACCTGGTTCATGGACATTCCTGCATGGTCGTGCCCCTTTGCGCGGGCGCCAAACCGCGGGGCATTATGACGTTCGACCGCGATGTTTGTGGGCCCTACACCAGCGGGATCACGCGATTGGCCGAGGTTTATGGCCGGCTCCTGGCGGTGACGCTGGTGTATGGGGAGCAGACCGTGCGATTGAACAAATTTTGCTCGCGGCTGGAGTCGCAAAACCGCCGCCTGCGCCAGGGTCTCGACGAACACGGCCACGCCTGCCGGCTGGTGGAATCCTGCCCCAGCAATTCCATGTCGCAGTTGACGGGTATGGCGCGCCAGGTGGCCGGGACGGATACGCCCGTTCTGATTACCGGTGAAACGGGAACGGGCAAAGGTGTTTTGGCGCAGGCTATCCATGATTGGAGCCCGCGCTCCTCCGGCCCGTTGGTCGTGGTCAACTGCGCGGCGCTTCCGCGCGAGTTGCTTGAAAGCGAGCTCTTCGGCCATGTAAAGGGCGCCTTCACCGGCGCGACCCATGACCGCGAGGGTCGCTTCAAAACCGCTGACGGCGGGACCATGTTCCTCGACGAAATTGGCGAACTGCCCGTGGAGCTCCAGGCCAAAATGTTGCGCGTGCTGCAGGAGGGCTGCTTCGAGCCGGTGGGCTCCAGCCGTATGCTTCGGGTGGATGTGCGCATCATTGCGGCGACCAACCTAGACCTGAAAAAGGCCATTCCCGAACATCGATTCCGTGAGGATCTCTATTATCGGCTCGCGGTTTTCCCCATCCACCTGCCACCCCTGCGCGCCCGCACGGAGGATATCCCCATTATCGCGAATAACTTTCTCGACAATCTCGCGCGCAAATCGGGTCGAGGTCCATGGAAAATCCGAGATTCTCAGATGCGCCTGCTCTCCCGCTACGGCTGGCCCGGCAATATTCGCGAGTTGCTGAATACCCTCGAACGCGCTACGATTTTGGCCCGCGGTGGTGAGCTCGATCTGGTGTCGAGCTTCGCGGGCAGGTCCAGCGGGGGAGAGACCTTGACCAAGGCCGAGCAAGCGGGCGACTTTGCCTCGCTTGCCGATATGGAACGGGGCCATATTCTGGCGGCCTTGCACAGGACCGGCGGAAAAATATACGGAGAAGGCGGGGCGGCGGAGCTACTGGATATGAATCCCAACACCTTGCGCAGCCGCATGCGCAAGCACGGCCTAGCAGGGGCGCGTGAATTTCGCCGTGGGGCAGACGAGAGCCGGTGAGCCATCCACCCTCCTGAAAATTCCGCGATCCCGAGATCGAGGGCAGGTACTCGCGTTGTTTTCATGCCCTGCTTCAACTTGGCCATCTACAAAGGCCTGAAGCCGGCTTTGAACAACTGAGAGAGCTCTATTTTCTCCTGATTCCGCTCCCAGAGAATTTGCTATGAGGGCGGGCTGGCTCCTTTCCCCCGGAGTTAACTCCGTCACAATTGGCCGGGAAGTGCGTGCATTTTTCCAGTCGGGAGCCTAGATTGCGGAGGTATCGGGAAAAAAGAGAGACCTACATGCTGCCTTTTCTATTTCTGTTTGCCTACCAGGCGCCCTGTACCGATTGGAGCGCATTCTTCGCGGAACTTCCGGATTGGCCCGCCAGCCAAGATGTGATGGGACTGACCGCGCATCTGAACGTCCTGTTGCTGGACCCATTGTGCCCCCTTAGCGACGAGTTCGACGATGCCGCCACGCTGAACGATTGGTTCCGGCTCTACGAGGAAGAGCTCTGGCCCGATCAGATGGAAGCCTGGGATATCCACCTGACCCATCCCGGCTATATGAGCTTGATGCCCTACACCAGCTCTTGGTTTGAGGATTGCCGTGGCATCATGGTCTTCAAGGAGATCGAGGGCGATTTCATCGCGACCACGCGCGTAATCGCCAGCAACCGCGCGCTGACGGGCGCTCCCGGCTCGCTTTTTTCACTCGGCGGAATCCTGATTCGCGCGCCGCGAACCACGACCTCCGCGACCTGGGTTCCCGGTGGTGAAAACTACATTTTCCTCAGCACCGGGGCCGCGGACACGCCGGGCACCTTTCAGTTCGAGGTTAAAACCACCTTGAACAGCAATTCTATTTTGGAGATCGACGATGTCTGCCCCGAAATGCCCAATAGCGATTGTGGCTCGATCCCCGAGATCATGCTGCGCGGGGTTCGCATCGAGCATCATTTTCTGATGTTGCGCAAGCGGTCCGGCGGAGATTGGGAAGTGCATCGTCGCTACCCGCGCGCGGACATGCCCTCCATCCTTCAGGTTGGTTTTACCACCTACACCGACTGGGGCACGATCGATGCGCGCTACTGGCCGGAGGACGTGCCGGGCTACAACAACACGGTAATCACCGATGGCAATCCGGACCTGCTGGCCCGCTTCGACTACCTGCGCTACCAACGGCCCGTCGTGCCCGCGGGTCTTCAGGGCCGAGATTTCTCCGCGCCCTACAATCCCGGCGATCCCCAAACCGTCTCGGATGCGGAGCTATTGAGCTTTTTGGGTTTTGACTGAGCAATCGTCCGGTTTGTATGCTCGCGAATCGAGGTTTGACCCTTGCTTTGCGAGTTATGCCTCGGCAGGCACCGCGTCGCGTTCGCCTTTCTTTCCGGCCAGCCGGCGGAAGGGCGCTCCCAGCATCCGGCCCAGCCAACCCAAACCGTCTTCCACCAGGCACACCGTGGTGGGTAGAAGGACCGAGGTCAGCAGGGTGGATACCAACAGCCCTCCCATGATGACGAAGGCCATGGAGTAGTAATAGACTCCGCCCAGCGAGGGTTGCTGCACGGCCATGGGGACCAGTCCCACCAGCGTGGTCAGGGCGGTCATGAGAATGGGTCGCAGGCGCTCGCGGCCGCCGCGCAGCATGGCCTGTGTGCGCTCCATGCCCGCGCGTCGGTATTGGTTGAAGTGTTCGATCATGACGATGCCGTTGTTGACCACGATCCCCAACAGCAGAAGCAGACCCACGGAAGCGGGTTGGTCGAAGTCGGTGCCGCTGAGGTAGAGCGCCCATGCGGCGCCGGTTACGGCCAGCGGTAGGGAAATCATCAGTGAAACCGCCTGGCGCATGGACTCGAACAGGCCGGCCATTACGGCAAAAATCAAGCCCAAGGCCAGGATCAGATTGATGATGAACTCTCGCTGGCTATCCACCCGATCGCGGTTGAAGGATTGAAAGTCCCAACGGTAGCCGTAAGGCAGGTCCATTTTTTCCAGTTCCGCGCGAATGGCCGCCATGTAATCGCCCTTCTGGCCCTTCTCGTAGCGGGCACCCACCCATTGGCTGGTCACCTTATCGTTGCGCCGAATGCCCTCCGGGCCCTTTACCACGGAGAAATTGGCGAAACTTTCCAGCGGGACGGCCAGGCCCTCCTCGCGCAGCATGGGCAGGTTCTTGAGTTGATCGAGGCTTTCCACCTCGCGTTCCTCCAGGGTGAGCCGCATCTCAACCTCGCCGTCGGGCCCCTTGAAACGCGGCAGGCGGCGGCCGCGGAAGGTGAGTCCCACCACCTCGCCGGGCTGGTTGATATCGATGCCGTATTCTCGCGCCCTGCGGCGGTCCACCTTGGCGTGGATTTCGGTACTGCCGCCCTCGCCATCGGTAAAGAAATCAAAAAGGCCGGGAATGGTTTCGAGGCGTCGCTTGCCTTCCAGGGCCAATTCGGAAAGAACTTCCGTATCCGCGCCCTGAAGCTGGGCTCCAACCCGTTTTCCCCGAGTTCGCTGCCAGAAAGGTCCATTGTCCATGACCTCCATCCGCACGCCCGCGATTTTGGGCAGGAGGTCGGGCAGCGCCCTACGCAGGTCGTTCATGGCCTGGTTGTTGACGTAACCGTCCTGCATGTAGAGCCGGGTCATGCTGAAACGGTCGCTCCACCAACTGTAGATGGAATCGATATGATGGGCTTCCTTGTGGGGTTCGAGCGCCTGCTCCACGATGGTGACGATTTCTTCCTTGCGGTCCAGGGAAATATCCTCGCTGAAGTGGTAGCGCGCGGTGACGAACATTTCC
>JBGTRP010000322.1:0-7772 GCA_041940685.1 Acanthopleuribacteraceae bacterium | reverse complement strand
CAAAATGGAATGGCGGTTTCGTTCGCGCCCTCGACAAGCGGCCGTTGAGGTAGAACTCCACCCGCCGGGGCGTGGCGCCCGTGAACGCCACCCGAAATTCCTGCGGGTTTTCAAGCGGGTCGCCGGGTCGGGGCGACTCCAGGGAAATCGTTTGCGCGGCCGAGGAGACACACAAAAAAAGGCTTTGCGCGAGCAAAGCCTTTTTCAGGAAGTCAAGCATTAATAACGCTTTTCCTTGATCCTCGCGGCCTTGCCGATTCGGTCGCGCAGGTAGTAGAGCTTGGCTCTGCGTACGCGGCCGCGGCGAACGACCTCGATCTTATCGAGCGCCGGAGAATACAGCGGGATAATTCGCTCCACGCCGTGGCCGGATGAGATTTTTCTTACCGTGAAGGTGCTTCGATTCCTGTTTCGATTGATACCGATCACGGTGCCTTGGAACACCTGAATCCGCTCCTTGGTGCCCTCCACGATTTTCACATGGACCTTAACCGTGTCTCCGGGGAAGAATTGAGGAAATTCTTTTCCCTGAATCCAGGATTCTTCAAGCTCGCGAATGACGTCCATTTCCTACTCCTCGAGGTTGATGCGTTTGGCCATGACGATGCGGTCGATGATAATGGCCGCCGCGCATCTTACCGAGAGGTGATTGTACCCGCCGTGACCCTCGACGGGGGGCAACACCCAATCACATCGGCGCAACTGCTCGGGACTCAGCCCCCAACTGGTGCCGAACTGAATCAGCGCGGGCCGGCCCGAACGCTCCATTATAGACGGAAGCGCGCCAAAATCAAGGGTTTTCTCCGTGTGCTTGGCGCTGGTTCCTACCAGTAGGGGTGGGCGGCCCCACGCATGGGTCACCGTGTTGAGGGCGTCCTCAAAATTGCGGTGGAGCCGGAGAATTTGCAGGGCCCGCACGCGATCGGGGTTGTAATCCTTTCCATAGCCATGGCGCCAAAATTCCAGAATCTCCTCGCAGATGCGATGCTGGCTCTCCATTTCCGTTACGCAGTGGAAGCCGGCCAGGCCGTAGGTAAGACTGAGGCGGCAAAAGTCGTGAATGTCGATTTGAGTGACGCTCGCATGGATGCGTTGATCGTTCCTTCCCAGGACGGAGTCGTGCCGTAGGACCAGATGTAGGGCGTCGTGGAGAGGAAAGGTTTGACTCATGTGAGGGAAACACCCCTGAAAAAGTATTCCGGCCGGCAATAAGCGCGCGGGATCGCCGCATTATACCCAAGTGTCGCGAACCGATTCAGGGGTTTCTGGCTCCATTCATTTGCGGGGTGGTCAGGTTTTCTTTTCGGGAAGCCCATTCGGCAGAATCAGCTTGAATTCTGAAAAATCATCCGGTTCGGAATTCACCAGGATCTCGCCGCCATGGGCGCGGACCACCACATCGTAACAAATGCTCAGACCGAGTCCGATATTGCCTTGCCCCGTGGGTTTGGTGGTGAAGAAGGGATTAAAGATGTTCTGGACCTTGTCCGCTGGGATTCCCTTGCCATTGTCCCTGATTTTGATGACAAAGCCCTTGTCCTCCTTTTCTGTGGAGACAAGAATTTCGGGTTGAAATCCCGCGCCCAACCCCGCCTGCTTTTCCCATACGCTGTCCATGGCGTTGTTTACAAGGTTGATCAATACGCGGCCGAGGTCCTGGGGGACCACGCGAACCTGGTCGATGTTCCGATCCAGGGAATAGCGGATTCGGACGCGAACTCGATGGTTCCGGGCCTGCATGCCGTGGTAGGCCAGGTTCGTATACTCCTCTACCAGGTCGTTGAGCGGGATCTCCTGGCGTTGACCCTCTTCGCCACGGGCCAACTCCATCATGCTTTCCACAATTTGGTTGGCGCGTCTGCCATGTTGGCCGATGATGCTGACGTTTTTTTGCAGGTCCCGCAGAATCTCTTTGATCGTATCGTTTTCCGGGGCTGACGAGTTGCGAAGCTCGGGCCCCCAATCCTGCAGCAACTCCTGGAAACGCTCCTCGGAGACCACCGCGAAGTTATTGATGAAGTTGAGAGGATTGCGGATTTCATGGGCGATCCCCGCGGTCAGTGTGCCGATGGACGCCATTTTTTCCTGCAAAATGAGTTGACCCTGGGTTTCGAGGATGGCCTCGTTTTTTTCCTTGAGTTCTTGCAGCAGGTGGGCCTTGGAGACGGCCGAAATCGCGTGTTCGCGAATTTTTTCCAGGCGGACCCCGTCGGTTTTCGTAAAGGCGCCGGAATCGACCGCGTTTTCTAAAATCAAAAATCCATGAGGTTCTCCCTCCAGGGTGACGGCCATGGAGAGGAACGAGGTGGGAATCGTTTGTGCCGAGCCCCGGTGTGCGATCGCTCCGTGGCGGATATGCCTCCCCAGAAAGATGCCCTCGTGGACTTCCAGCGCGTGGCGTTGGTAGAAATCCTGTAACTCCTCCATGGTGAATACCAACTTTTCCAACTCCGCGTGGACGTAGCCCCTGGACGCGGCGACCTGGAAGACCTTCTGGCGCGGATTCCACAACAGGAAGCCCCCGGTCTCGGCTTGTGGAAACAGGAGGGAGACCTGATCGAGAATGGTCTGAAGCACCCCCTGCAGGGTCATCTCCCGATTGACGGTTTTGACGATGCCGTCCAGGGTCTCCAATTCATGGTTGATCGCCTCCAATTCGCGGGTGCGCTCGGCCACCTTGGCTTCCAACTCCCGGTTGGAGTCCCGCAGTTGCTCCGCGTCCTTCTCCGTGAGCATCAAGTTCCTCAGGCGCAAGGCGGCTACCGATGCCAGCGCCACCAGCAGTTCCATATCCTCCTCGGAAAACTGGCGCACCCCGGCCCGCGAATCCAGCACGATCATGCCCATGCTCTCGCCAGAATCCAAGAGGGGCGCCGCTACCAGGGAGCGGATACCCACGCCCAGAATGCTGTTGGCCTCGGAAAAACGGGGGTCCGTTTTGGTATCGTAAACCAGGGCGGCCATGCCCTTTTCCGCCACTTCCTTGGCGAGGCTTTGTGAGAAGACGATCTCGCTCTCCAGGTCGGGGCGGGCCCGCGTGGCCGCGGCGAACAAGCTGCCGTCTTCTCTCTTCATGAAAATGGCGCCCTCTTCCGGACGCAGGTAGTCGAAAACCCGGTCCAGGATCAGCTCCAAAAGATCCTCCCGCGTTATGGGCCTGCCGAGCACCCGGTGAACCTCGTTCAGCATTTTGATGCGATCCGCGTAGCGCCGCAGATTGGCCTCGCTATTGGCGTAGGTGTCCTCTTCTTCCAAATGGTCGCCCAAAATGCCGGAAGCGCTTCGGAACACTTGGTGGAAGAGGTTTTCCCCGGATTTCGCCCCGCTCTTGGCGTCCGAGCCGTTTTGGCTGGATGAATCCCGAACCGAAAGCAGGTTACCGGAAATTTTCACCACATCGCCGACCGCCAGTTCCCGTACGTTGAGGACGCGGTCGCCATTGACCCAGGTTCCATTGTGAGATTTGAGATCCTCGATGTAGAGTTGTCCCTCCAGTATGGAAAGCCGGGCGTGTTTGCGGGAAACAGCCTCATCCTCGAAAACCAGGTCGCACCGGGTGGACCTTCCGATAGTCAGCGTTTGTTGGGGAAGCTGGAGATCGTAGGAAGAGCCGCGGGCGGGAACCACATGGAGCCAGAAAGTCATGAGAAAACCCCGGTGTCGTTGTCGCGGGTAGGTCGTTGGATTGGGGGTTAAGCGGTTTTATTGAGAATATAACAAATTCACATGCGTCAGGTAGTTAAGTAATTTTATTAAGATTCCGATTGGTTGGCGGGATTCGCAGAGGTTTTGTGAGATTGGTCTCCTGTTCGGGGGGCCGTCAGGGTCCGATTTTGTCATGATAAAACGGGAGGGGGCCCATGGGGAACCGTTTGCACGCCATTCCGCTTCCTCGCATTCAGCTAGCGGTGCATATGAGACAAATTCGCGCCTGGGCGCGGTGAGCTCCGAAATCAAAGGCTTATTGCCAATGGCTTGTGTATTATCGCTAGGGGATTCCGAAGCCAAAAGCCGGACATGGATCGCGCCGGGTTCTTGGTCTGGGCATTTCAAGCTACGCCGAGCATGGGTCGCGATTGAAAAACGGCGGACGTCCAATACTCTTATGATCCGGATCGTCGCGATTGGAGGCGGCCTCAGCGCGCGGTCCAACCCGCGCATAAATCGGTTGTCCGGCGTTGCTGAGGCCCGCTCGAGCCAAGGCTTTTGTCGAAAGACAAGTGCTGTAGAAACGGAGTCCGTAAATAATTTATCATTTTCCAAAAATAAATTGGGAGTTAGAATGATAGTCCTGCCGCGGGCGGATGCGCGATAATTTTGGAGCGATCTTCAAGTGGTTGATACCTTAGATTGTGAAAGTCCTTCGACCCTTATGGATCGTCCCGTTTTAACGGTTACCGTGGCAAGCGGACCCGACAAGGGTAAAACGGTTCGATTCGATCAAGCTCGGGTGAGTTTGGGGCGTGACGTGCGCAACGACTTCATTCTCAGCGATAGCTTTGTCTCCAGCTCCCATGGCGAGTTCTATCGGTCCGACAACGGCTTCGTATATCAAGACCTGGGAAGCCTGCATGGCACGATTCTGCTGGTCGGCGAGGGTAAGTCGGGGGTGGAAAAGAACAAAGTGGACAAGGTGCCTTTCCACAGGGACGGCACCATGCGTGTGGGCGCCTCCGATTTGGTCGTCAAGGTAGACAGGGTTTACCGGTCTGAGCGGGAGAGTGGGGCCTCCCGGATCATGCTGACCAAGGACGATGGCAACGAGCTGATGGCGGCCCAGGACCCGGCGGTTGCGCTGGCAAAAAACATGGCCGACAAGGGCCCTCGGCTTGACATTCTGTTTGACTTGGCCAGCAAGCTGAATGGGATCAGTCATTTAGATCAGATTTTGGACTTGATTGCGAACGCCGCTTTCGAGGCGTTTCCCACGGCCAGCCTGTTCTCTATCAGCCTTGTCAAGGGCGAGGATCTACGGCCGGTTTTGGTTCGGCTGCGCGGCATGGAGAAGAATCGGGCCGCCGAGGTTCTCATGAGCCAGTCCATGCTCAATCGCGTGGTGGAAACCAAGGAAGCGGTGCTGTACGTGGGCGGCGAACAAAGTATTGCGCCCTCTGCCTCCATGATCGAGGCGGCCATTTCCGCTTGTATGTGCGCGCCGCTGGTGGGGCAGCGTGCTCTTTTAGGCGTCATGCAGGTGGATACGCGCGAGAGCGGCGGCCGTTTCCGGCGCGGCGACCTCGATCTCTTCTGCGTGCTCGCTTCGCATGTGGCTTTCGCCCTGGAACGCGCCAATCTGGTAGAGGATATGTACCGCATGTTCGAGGGGTTCGTTCAGGCGTCAGTCAGCGCCATCGAGGCGCGGGACCCCTCGACCGCGGGTCATTCCGAACGGGTTGCCAAATACAGCCTGGCCCTCGCGGAAACCACCAACGGGGTGGAGGTGAATGCGCTCAAAGACCTGTACTTCGGGCCCCAGGAACTGACCGAATTGCGTTACGCGGCCTTGCTTCACGACTTTGGCAAGGTCGGCGTGCGCGAGTCCGTACTGAACAAGGCGACCCGGCTCAACGAAGACAAAATGAAAATTATTTTCCAGCGCTTTCAGCTCATTCAAAACGCCTTTCGCCAGAAGCTGTTGGAGGAAGCGCTGCGCAATTCCATCAAGGAAAATCAACCGGTGGACGGGGACGCTTTGCGGTTCATCGAGGAAAAAACCGCGTCATTCATTCGCGGACTTAGGGGAGAGTTCCGCTTCCTGGAGCAGGTGTGCAAGAAGTGGCGACTGGAGAAAAAGGATATCAAGCGCATTCAATCCTTTGCCCAACAACGGTTCGTGACCCTAGACGGAACGGAATTGGCCTTTCTGAACGGCGAAGAGGTGGAAAATCTCACCATCGCCTCTGGAACCCTGACGGAAAAGGAATGGGAAGACATGCGCTCCCATGTTTCTCAGAGCGAGGCCTATCTGCGTCAAATCCCTTGGAGCGGCGACCTGGCCCAGATCCCGTGCATCGCCGGCAACCACCACGAGAAGCTGGATGGAAGCGGCTATCCCAAGGGGCTCCTGGCCGCGGAGATTACGCCCCGCGTGCGGATCCTCACCATTGCCGATATCTTTGACGCCGCCACCGCCTGGGATCGACCCTACAGCATTCCGCTCGCCACCGATCGCGCCGCCCAATTACTCAAGTCAAAGGCCGATGACGGCCAACTCGACAAGGACCTGGTGGACCTGTTTATCACCATCTGCCTTCCCAAGGTCGCGCATCTGGTGCCGCGTCAGTGAGCCAGTCGCCCCAGGCCTTTTGCCTGAATGAAGA
Organism: Acanthopleuribacteraceae bacterium; assembly: GCA_041940685.1. Taxonomy (GTDB): domain Bacteria; phylum Acidobacteriota; class Holophagae; order Acanthopleuribacterales; family Acanthopleuribacteraceae; genus JBGTRP01. Next base: position 1,452 of record JBGTRP010000322.1, on the reverse strand, counting down.
AATGATCCAAGGCGCAACAATTGCTTGATTCCCCCTGCTCAGAAGGGTATGATGGGCGCTTGCGGTTTGTAACCGCGCGGGAAACCAATACTTGCAGAAGAGGAAGTTACCGTGGCAAAGGCAAAAAAAGGAAACCGAATCAACATTCTGGTGGAATGCACCGAGGCGCGCAAGCTGAATCTCTCGCCCTCCCGATATTCCACCAGCAAGAACCGCAAGAATACGCCCAGCCGGCTGGAAGTGAAAAAGTACAACCCCAGCCTCAAACGGCACACCGTTCATAAGGAAGTCAAGTAACCTCTTCGGCCCGCGAAATTTGAACCGGCGGGTGACGTCCCCGGGGCAGGGGTGATCCTCGTGGGCAAGGCGGCGGCGAAGATTTTACCCTCGCCGGTTAGCTGATGTTGTCGAGCACTTCTAACAGGTATTGCCCATATTCGTTGTTGGCCATGGCCCGAGCCTGGGTTTCCAAGGTTGCGGCATCGATAAAGCCCTGGTGGAAGGCAATCTCTTCCAAGCAGGCAATTTTAAGACCCTGCCTTTGCTCGATGGCCTGCACGAAATGGTTGGCCTGAATTAAAGATTCGAAAGTGCCGGTATCGAGCCATGCCATGCCGCGGCCGAATTTGCGCACCTGCAGTTGGCCCAGGCTCAGGTAGTGGCGATTGACGTCGGTGATCTCGTATTCACCGCGTGCGGATGGCCTTAAATTGGCCGCGATTTCACCCACCCTCTGATCGTAGAAATAAAGTCCCGGCACCGCGTAGTGGGATTTGGGTTTTTGCGGTTTTTCTTCGATCTCGGTGGCCTTCCCCTGTTTGTCGAAGGAGACCACGCCATAGCGTTGCGGATCCTTGACCCAATAGGCGAAGATGGTGGCGCCTTCCCGCGTCCGCGCGGTCGCCTGGAGATCGGCCACCAGATCGTGTCCGTAAAAAATATTGTCTCCCAGAATCAGGCAGACGGAATGGCCCGCGATAAAGTCCGGCCGTAGGGTAAAAGCCTGTGCCAGCCCCTTGGGCTCGGGCTGGACCGCGTAAGTAAATTGAACGCCGAACTGGCTGCCGTCCCCCAACAGACGCTGAAAGGAGGCGTGATCCTCGGGCGTGGTGATGATGAGAATGTCGCGAATGCCCGCCAGCATCAGCACCGAAAGGGGATAGTAGATCATGGGCTTGTCGTAGATGGGCAAGAGTTGCTTGCTGACGCCCTTGGTGATGGGATACAGCCGGGTCCCCGAACCGCCCGCCAGAACAATGCCTTTCATTGGAATCCCCCTCTATTTAGTCATCTTGAAAGCCCTGCTCGAGGAAAGATCGCGTGTCTCCGGCTTTTTCAACCGAGAACAGGAGCAAGCATCACCGACAACCCAGGCATTGTAGCGGGAGCAATCCCTCGACGCCAGGAAAAAAGGGAAGCAAGACCCGCGGGGTGGTGTACCATTTGAAGCGC
>JBGTRP010000321.1:0-7801 GCA_041940685.1 Acanthopleuribacteraceae bacterium | reverse complement strand
GGCGGTTAAATCTTTTTATGATACGGCGCCCTACGACCGCGGTTATGTGACCGAGGACGAGAGTTTGCAAATTATGGACCCCGCGCTCAAATCCCTGATCGAGGGCGCGGCGGGCAAGCTGATCCTGGATGTGGGCTGCGGCTGCGGGCGCAATCTGTTCTACGCATCCCGTCTTGGCAGCAATGCGTTGGGCTTGGACTACAGCCGGGCTTCTCTGCGGATCGCCCGCGACAGGCTGGCCCGCGAGAACCTGTTCCTGCTTCAGGCCAGCAACCTCGCGCTTCCCCTTCGCGATGGGTTTGCCGATCTGGTGATCAGCGATGGCGTGGTCCACCACACGGGTGACACGGCCGCGGCCGTGAGCGAGTGCCTGCGGGTGTTGAGACCCGGGGGACGCCTGTACCTGGCCTTATACAACGAGAACAAAGGTTACCGTCGCCTATACCATTATATTGGCGGCCCTCTGCGGGCGTTGTACCGGTTCGGGCTGGGACGCTTGCTGATCGAACGCCTGCTGTTGCCGCTCAACCACCATGGATATCGCTGGAAGAAGCGGAAGCAGAAACGGAACCTGTCGCGGACCGCGACGCGCGGCGTTTTTTTCGATTATTTTCTCAGTCCGGTCGTGAGCTTCCAATCTCGCGAGCAGGTCCAGGAGTGGATCCTTGCCTCGGGATGCGAGGTGTTGGACTACCACTCCGTCAAACATTCCCATCACTTTATCGTGGCCAAACCGAAAACCCATTAACCCGGACCCGCATGTTTCGTTCGGAGCACCCGTCTTGACGCCACCATCCACCAGGGTACTGTTTTACGCGCCTCAACCGCCTCCCTATTCGGGTCCGGAAATCGCCACCCAAATGATTTTGCGGACCTGGGCTCGGACGCCGCGGTCGGTTGATCTGATTCCCGTTTCCAGCAAGGTAAGGCCCAGTAATCTGGGCAAGGGGCGGTTCGATCTCGCGGGTCTTCGCGGCTTCGCCGCCGCCTATCGCCGCTTTCTAGCGGCCTTGATCCGGCAAAAACCCGACAAGGTGTATCTTTTACTCTCTTCAAGCAAGGTGGGATTTTTGCGCGATAGCCTGCTGATCCTCACGGCCTGGTTGTGGCGGAAAAGGGTGATAGCCCATTATCGCGGTGGAAACTTCCACCGTTTTTTTGCGGGTCGGTCCCGGTGGTTCGCGGCTTATATCCGCTTCATTTTGAGAAGGGTGAATACCATTATCGTGCAGGCCGCGAGGTTGAGAAACATGTTCCAGGGCGCGGCGCCCGAGGAACGAGTGCGGGTTTTGTACAACGGCATCGATGCCGCGTCGATTCCCGCCAGGCAACGCGATTTCCAGGGGCCTTTGACCTTGCTGTTCATGGGTCATGTGGCGTACTCCAAGGGGTTTTACGAACTGGTGAAGGCCTTCCAGCAACTGCGCGGAGAGGGCCTGTTCCGGTTGCTGGTCGCGGGTACGCGCATCTCGGAACGGGAAATCGTGGAAGGATTCCTGGCCGATGAAGACCTGGCCTTTTACCGCGCGCACGCCGCCCGCATCGAAAGGGAAATCGACGACTTTCTGGCCGAGTCCCAAGGCAAAGATGTGGATTACCTGGGCGTGGTGCCCAGTTCCGAAAAGCAAGCGCTCTTCGACCGCGTGGATTTGGTGGTGTTGCCCTCTTATACCGAGGGTTTTTCCATGACGGTTTTGGAGGCAATGGCGAACGGGATTCCGGTGGTGGTCTCCAAGGTGGGCGCCTTTCCCGAGGTGATCCAACCCGACCAAAACGGATGGCTCACTGACGCGGGACGGCCGGAACAATTGGCGGTCACCTTGCGGGAAGCGGCCAGCGATCCCGCGCGATTGGCGCGCATGGGTCAGAACAACCGTCGCGAGGCGCTTGAACGTTATTCGTTGGAGACCATCACGTTTCAAATGGAACAAATCCTGGCCGGGGAACCCTCTGTCGCCGTGAATTGACAGGATCGAACGCATTCTATGCAACGCATTGTCATTATCTTTTTTTACGTCTTTCTGACCAGCCGATTTTTTTCGGAAACCATTGGTGTGGTCCCCAAGTTCGTGGACCTGCTGGACCTTGCCTTCATCCCCGCTCTCGTGGTCGCGGCATTGCTTTTCAACCGTCCGTGCGTCGACCGCCGGGAAAACGGCCATATCCTAAAGCTTTGTATCCTATTCATATTTTTCAGCATGGTATCCGCGGCGGTTAACGTGCAAGATCTCCTCATGCCCGCGGCGCTGCTCTTTATCGTGGGTTTCTTGGAGGGCCCCCTGCTGTTCGTGGGTTTGGGCCGCACTCTCGGCAACCGACCCGGCTTCGAATTGAAGGTGGAGCGCATGTTGGTGATCCTCTTCTACGCGAATCTGGCCGCGGTGGCCTTGATCAACTTTCCCCGCTTTTTGCGGTCGCGCAACCCGGATGAAATTTCGGGAACATTTGGTTTGAATGCCTATTTTTTCTCCGTGTTTCTGGTCATCTGCGCGGGCTTTTTTCTAGGTAGAAATTTCAACAAACGCTCGGGACTGACCCGGATCGTTTTGATTCAGGGGTTTATCATCATCACGTTTTACCTGTTGCAATACAGGGCGGCCTTACCCTTTTTCATTGCCTCCTACGTGGTGGTGCTGTTGACCTTGTATGGCCGGAGAATTTTGAGATCCCTGATCGTGGTGGGGTTCGTGGGCCTGGTGAGCATGGTGGGTATCCAGCGGATTACCGCCCGGACCGAGGCAACCCTCAAGTTCGACGATTGGATCGACATCGCCTCCAACCCCATGGAATACATCCGCTTCGGCAAATTTGTGGCCTACAAGCAGGCCGCATTGCTGATGATGGACCGGCCCTTGGTGGCCCTTCTGGGGGTGGGACCGGGGAACTTCCTCAGCCGCGCCTATTACACGTTCAGCTATGAATTGGCGACCAACCGCGGGAAAGGCGTGGGAAACTTTGTCGAGAAGTATTTCAACCTGAGCCAACCGCGTTTTACCGAGGTCAGCGAATATTACCTGATGCCCACGCGGACCGGTGTGGTTTTCGGCAGTCATCAACTCTCCAACGCCAATTCCAGTTATCTGGCGCCGATCGCTGAAATCGGCCTCATCGGTGGCGGCGCCATGATTGCCCTCTATCTTTATTTGTTGCGGCGCACCATTCTTTTGCTGCGGTTGGCCAAGCGCTACAACCCGGACTTGCTGCCGCTTACCGCGGGTTTGGTCTCCAGCGCGGTCTATCTTTTTGGCTTGGGTTTTTTGGATAATGTATGGGAAATGTCGCGGGCGACCCTGCCCATTTGGCTGCTGTTCTGGACGGTAAACCACGCCTTGCGGCGCTCGGTTCTGGAACAGGAACGGGCGCAAACGGCTATTGCTTCTGAAGGGGGATCGGATCGGGAAACAGCCGCGCCCATTGCGGCACCCCTGCCGGCGAGACCATGAGTGAGGGTTCGGGTGGGTTCGCGGCTTGGCGCGGCTGGATCGCCTCGCGCCTGGACCTTTTTTACCGAAACCTGATCAAAAACATCGGCTGGGCGACCGCGGGCCAGGCGGTAAGCGCACTGGGCTTGTTGGCCGAAACCTTCCTGCTGGCCCACTATTTAACTATCTCCGCGTTTGGGACGCTGCTGGTCCTGATCGCCCTGGTGGAGTTGGTCTTCGGGTTGCTGGACTGTCGCGGCGGCGAGGCGGTGATCAAGTTTTACCCGGAACTTGAACGCGAGTCTGGGCGGAGGGGCGTGGGTGGCCTGTTGCGCTTCATTTTCGGGGTCGATGCCTGTTTGGCTCTGCTGGGTTGCCTGTTGATCCCCTTGCTGGCCCCACTGTGGTCCGCGCTTTATCCCGACCAGAAAACCTTTGCGCCGCATTTAATCGTATTGGCGTTGGGGGCGGGATTAAGGGCCCTGGTGCGAAGCGTGGGTTCTTTTTTGCGGGTTTCCGGCGCCTTTCCCCTTTCCGTCAAGTGCGGGATGGCCGCATTGCTGTTGCGGTTGAGCGCCATCGGAATCGTACTGGTGGTGCGGCCGGAAATATCCCTTTTGGTTTGGGCCATTTTTGCCGCGGACGGCGCATTTTTCCTGATTCTCGCCGCGGCCTGCCGCCACAAGCTGGGGAAGTCGCGCATTCCGCTCGGAAGGGGCGCCAGGAGGTTGGATCCTTCGCGCAAACGCGAGGTGGCCGGATTTCTCTTCTACATCAACCTGGCCAGCACCATGCGCATCCTTGCAACCAAGTTGGATGTCTTGCTGATCGCCGCGCTCAGCTCCACGGGCGTGGTGGCGCTTTACAAGGTGGCCGCGCGTGTCGCCGGCATGGTCTTGCTCTTTTCCGACCCCCTGGTGCTGGCCGTGTATCCGGAGCTTTCCAAGCTCTACGCGGAGGGAGCGCTCGCCCGGGCGAAGGTCCTCATTTGGCGGCTTTCCCTGTTGCTGGCCATTTTGGCCGCCTTGGTATTCACGGTTTTCTTTTTCGCGGGTCCCTGGCTGCTGCGACTCATCGCGGGCGATGCCTATGAAACCGCCCACCCTACCGTGTTGTTCATGTTGGCCGGAACCCTGATTGGCATGATCTTTTTTTGGCTGCGGCCGGTATTGATGATTTTGGGTCAAAATAAAAAAATCGCGGGCGCCTTGTTGATCAGTATTCTGGCCCAATTCACGACCATTTTTCTGCTGGTCCCCTTGTGGGCGGAAAAAGGCGCGGGGCTCGCACTTGCGCTACACTTCACCATCGCAAACCTATTATTTGCAATGATCCTCAAAACCCATCCACCCGCGGTTAGGCAACCATGACCGATCCCAAAAAATACGACAAAATTGGGGCCAGGCCATCAAACCGATCGGGGCCAGGCCATCAAACCGATTGGGGCCAGGCCATCAAGGAGAATTTGGGGCCAGGCCATCAAAGAGAGATTGGGGCCAGGCCATTGCGCTTGTATTGGATCTCGCCCAGGGATGTGCGCAAGAACCGCGCGGACCCCGTGAAGATCATGTTGGAGAGCCACGCTTTTGCCCAACTGGGTTTGGATGTGCGGTTGATTACGCCCCATGTGCATCGGCCGGAGTATCCGGTAAAGAAGGGAGATATTTGGCGACAGTATGGGCTGACGCCTTCTTTTCAAATCGTGGAGCTGCCGACCTTTTACCGCGACAAGGATACCCAGAGCACCCGTTTGGCAAACATGATGGTGAGAATGCAAAAAGCATTTTGGTTCGGCGTCCACGCCATGGGTCTTGCCGCCCGCACCTTGTTCCGGCGCCAACCGGTCCTGATTTTGAGCCAATGCTATACCGGCATCGTCCCCTACCTGCTTTTGCGCAAGGTTTTGCCCTTGCCCTGGCATATCCACTTCCTGGCCGTTGCCTTTTTGAAACCCGGCAGGTTGGAGGGTTTCATCGCGCGCAACGCGGCGGGCGTCTTGGCGATTAACGACCATATTCGGCGGGCGTTTGTGGAGGTCTACGGCCTGGCGCCGGACCGAGTCTACCGGCCGGCGCCCTACTCCTACCTGGAGGTGATGCGGACCTTGGATCGGGAAGCGGAGGTTTCGCAACGGGCAAGCTTTGATTTTTCCGGCGACAGGAAGATCGTGGGCTACATCGGCAAGTTGGGATATCCGCCTCACGAGGAGATCGATCTGATTGTGGAGGCGGCTTCCAAGCTGCCGCAATTTGGATTCGCGCTGATCGGCGGCAATGGCGAATCGGAAAAGGAATACGAGCGCCTTTGCCGAGTACGGGGAATCGAGAATATTCAATTTCTGGGTTTTCAACCGCTGCTGGACCTGCACCATTTTTGTCGGGCCGTGGACCTTCTGGTAAGTTATTATCCGTCCTCGGATCCACTTGCCGCGAACAACCGGGTGCCCGCCAAATTTTCGATTTATACCTGCGCGCGCAAGCCCATCATCGCGGCGGATTTTCCCGGCATCCGAGAGGCCTTGAGCGAGGACGAGGCTTTTCTGATCCCACCCGATCGTCCGGATGCGCTGGTAGAAACCATTGAGGCGGTTCTGCAAAATCCCGAGATCGCCGAGCAAAAGGCGGCTCGAGCCCTGCAACGAGCGGAGACGCACTCCATCAGCAACTATTGTCGGGGCGCCCTGGATTTTATGCGGAACCGTATAAATGCCGCGCAAACCGTTCGGGAGGAGGGGCAGGCTCCATGAATGTCGTACTTTTCTGCGCCACCCGACGCGGCGCCCTTTTTTTGGATGTCCTGGCGGAACTTCTGCCCAAGGGGGACCTGACGGTGTTCAGTTTCAAGGAAACATCGGAGGAGCCACCCTTTATGGAAGATATTCGCGCCAGATGCGAAAAAGCGGGGGCCCGTTTCTTCGAAACCAAAAGGCCCGGAAGCCGCAAGTGGAAAGAATGGTTCCGGGAGCATCGGGTCGATCTGTTGTTCGCGGTGAGTTGGCGGTACATGATTCCTCTCGATATTTACGGCCAAGCGCGGCTGGGCGCCTATGTGTTTCACGATTCGTTGCTGCCCGAATACCGCGGATTCGCACCCACGGTCTGGTCCATGATCAACGGTGAGGACCACACGGGCGTCACCCTCTTTCGCATGGCCGAGCGGGTGGACGAGGGTGAAATTGTGGATCAGGAACGGGTGCCCATCGGACCGGAGGAGGGGATAGGCGTGGTCATGGAGCGGGTAACCCAAACCTACCTAATACTGTTGCGAAGGAATTGGATGGGTTTGAGCTCGGGTTCCGTGGTCTTCCGGCCACAGGACGCGAGCCGCGCCACCTATGGATGCAAGCGTTTGCCCGCAGACAACCAAATCAATTGGCATGCCTCGACCGAGTCAATCTACAATCTGATCCGCGCGCTGGGGAGACCTTATCCCGGCGCCTATACGTATTTTCAGGACCGCCAGCTACGTGTCTGGTCCGCCCGGAGACTGAATGAGGCTCCCGTTTATCGTGGCCGGGTTCCAGGTAGACTCGTGGAAGTCCGGCCCGGAGAAGGTTCCGTGATCCTGACCGGCGACGGCGCGCTCTTGCTGGAGCGCATCCAATTGGAAAACGAGCCCGAGGTCGGCGCCGAGCAAATTCTCAACCGGCCCTACCACACACTCGGGCGGGGGCCGGCATGACCGCCTACCGCGTGCCCTTCAACAAACCCTACCTCTCCGGTAAGGAAATGGCCTACATGCGGGAGGTGATTCAACGAGGCCATGCCTCGGGAGACGGTTACTTCACCAAGCGCTGCCACGGTCTGCTGGAGGAGGCTCTGGGCGCGCCCAAGGTGTTGTTGACCACCAGTTGCACCCATGCCCTGGAAATGGCCGCGCTCTTATTGGAGCTACAACCCGGCGATGAGGTGATCGTTCCCTCGTTCACCTTTGTCAGCACCGTCAACGCGTTCCTTTTGCGCGGCGCGATCCCGGTCTTCGCCGATATTCGGCCTGACACGCTCAATTTGGATGAAACGCGTTTGGAAGCCCTGGTTGGTTCGCGCACCAAGGTTATCGTCCCGGTTCATTACGCGGGTGTTGGCTGCGAAATGGACGCCATTACGAAATTAGCCGAACGCCACGGATTGGCGGTGGTGGAAGACAATGCCCACGGCTTGTTCGGCGCTTACCGCGACCGTCTTTTGGGCCGTTTCGGCTGCCTGGCCACGCAAAGCTTCCACGAAACGAAGAACCTGCAATGCGGTGAGGGCGGCGCCCTCATCATCAACGACGAAGGCCTGGCTGAACGGGCGGAAATCATTCGTGAGAAAGGCACCAACCGGAGCCGTTTTTTTCGGGGTCAGGTGGACAAATACACCTGGGTGGATTTGGGGTCC
>JBGTRP010000320.1:0-7827 GCA_041940685.1 Acanthopleuribacteraceae bacterium | reverse complement strand
GAATATATTTTTCATAGGTCAAAAGTGTAGATGGATACCTACCCCTTAACCAATCAGCAACATCTTGGGCATGTGGTTTATCTACGCCGTACTGCATATTCTCTATAGCAATATTTAACTTTTGGTATCTATCAGGATGCTCCATCAAAGCACTTTCAATTTCTGCAGTGCCAAGGTTATGCCCAGATACTATAATTACATCGTCTACTCTTCCGGTTATCCAATAGTATCCATCCTCGTCGCGGCGGCAACCATCGCCGGTGAAGTAATACCCGGGATAGCGGCTGAAGTAGGTCTCGGTATAGCGCTGGTGGTCGCCGTAGACGGTACGGGCGATACCGGGCCAGGGAAAACGAATACAGAGGTATCCGGAAACGCCATTGCCGGTAAGCTCCTTGCCCTGGTCGTCTACGAGCATGGGTTGAACGCCATAAAAAGGCAGGGTCGCAGAGCCCGGCTTCAAGTCGGTAACGCCGGGTTGTGGCGTAATCATGATGCCCCCGGTCTCGGTTTGCCACCAGGTGTCGACGATGGCGCAACGTCCCTCGCCCACCACCTGGTAATACCACTCCCAAGCCTCGGGATTGATGGGTTCGCCCACGGTGCCGAGCACCCGCAGGCTGGAGCGGTCGTACTTTTTCACCCATTTCTCGCCCTCGTAAGCCAAGGCCCGGATCGCGGTCGGCGCGGTATAAAAAATATTGACCTTGTAACGCTCGATTACATCCCAATAACGGCCCGGATCGGGAAACACGGGAGTGGACTCGAACATAATGGTCGTGGCGCCGTTGGCAAGCGGGCCGTAGACGATGTAACTGTGACCCGTCACCCAACCGATATCCGCCGCACAAAAATAAATGTCGCCGGGCTGGTAATCGAATACGTACTGATGGGTATAGGATGCGTACAACAGATAGCCGCCGGTGGTGTGGAGCAGGCCCTTTGGCTTTCCGGTCGAACCCGAGGTCTAGAGAATGTAGAGCGGATCTTCCGCATCCATCCAACGCGCCGGACAGACGGGCCGTTGCCGGGCCATTTCCTCATCCAGCCACACATCTCTCCCCGCTTGCATGTTCACCGCATAATCGGAGCGCCGGGCGACGAGCACCGTCTGGACCTCGGCCACCCCTTTCACGGCTTCGTCTACGATTTCTTTAAGCTTCAGCGACTTACCGCCACGGAAACCCTCGTTGGCGGTCACCACCATCTTGGCGCCGCAGTCCAGAATTCGATCCCGAACGGAGTCCGCTGAAAATCCCGCAAACACCACGGAGTGAACCGCGCCCACGCGGGCGCAGGCGAGCATCACCATGGCGAGCTCTGGAATCATGGGCAGGTAGACGCAGACGCGGTCTCCCTTGCCAATGCCGAAGGACGTCAAGACATTGGCGATGCGGCAAACCTCCGCGTGAAGCTCCTGGTAGGTAATCTCACGGCCCTCGCCAGGGCGGTCGGCCTCCCAAATGATCGCGGTCTGTTTGCCGCGATCAGCCAAATGGCGGTCCACACAGTTGTGGCTGATATTGAGCTTACCGCCCGCGAACCAGCTCACCCGCGATTGGCGGAAATCCCAATCCAGGGTTTGCCGCCAAGGGTGAAACCAGTCCAGCCGCTCTGCCTGTCGAGCCCAAAACGCTTCCGGATCGCGCACCGAGGCCCGGTAGATTTCTTGGTAGGCCTCGCGTCCCTGTACCTGGGCGCGGTCCCGAATATGGGGCAATACCGGATAGGTTTTCGAGGGTTCCACTTCATGCGTCATTTCGGCTCCTTTGGGGCGAAAACCGCGACCGGTCCACGGCTCTCGAGAGAGGTGATGTTTCCCTCCATTTTGATGGATTGAGACAAGTTAGGCAAGCCACAAGCGAGCCTCGGGCGACTTTTACGCCAGGGTTCCTCAGATCTTTTGAAAGGCGGGCCCGACGCGGGGAAAAGGAACGCGCCACATGGGCGGATATTACCAAAAAGTAATGAGAACCGACGCGGCAGCCGGAATATTCCCCTGGGAAACGGGGTATATTGAGTGGGTGTCCCCATTTCCATGACACCCGCACAATTCCACTCAAGGATGGTGATCCCATGTACAAATCTTTTGGCTTTCTCACCCATCGAGCCACTCTGCTGATGACGGTTTTGGCGTTTTTCGTCCAGGGCGTAATGGTCATAGGAGGAGAAGACGAAAAGACCCGGCTGACCCATTACAACATCGGCAAAAACCAGCTTGCCCTGCAGGGCTACGACCCCGTTTCCTATTTCCAGGAGGGACCGGTTAAGGGGAAATCCAGCATCAGCGCGGAACATAACGGCATCCTTTATTACTTCGCCAACGAGCAGAATAGGCAAACCTTCCAGTCCGCGCCGGAAAAGTATGAGCCCGCCTATGGCGGCTGGTGCGCAACCGCGCTGCTCGACGGCACCAAGTACAAAATCGATCCCAAGAGCTATAAGATCGTGGACGGCCGCAACCTCCTTTTCTACAAGGGATTGCTGGGAAACGCGCTCAAGGCCTGGAACGAGCGCGCCGCCAAGGAGGGTGAATCCGGCTTGGTGGACATTGCCAACGGCCATTGGCAAAAAATCATCGACCCTTAGACAACCTTCCCCATCTCGCGCCCCAGGCAACTTCTATGGCGCGCACATTGCCCGCGAGTATATACTGGGACCTCACCGGGCTCGGTTTGTCCCGCCGGCCCGGTTTCCCAAACCTTCCCCTCGGTGAGGCGTCGTACATGACCGATGAAGAACGAGCGGCCATCGCCCAAAAAATCGAGGACGAGTTGACCGCGCTCAACCAAGAGATTGGCCGCCTCCAAAGCGAGATTCAACCCATCCCGCCCGACAACGCCCTGGGAAGGCTTACCCGTATGGAGGCGATTCAGGCCAAATCGGTCGCCGAGGCCAACCTGAGAGCAGCGCAAGCAAAGTGCGGCAAGCTGGAGCGAACCCGCGCGCGTCTGGAAGATCCTGAGTTCGGCATCTGCACCGCATGCGAAAAGAACATCCCTCTGCCCCGACTGATGCTGTTGCCGGAGAGCACGCGTTGTGTGCGCTGCATCGAACGCGGGGCCAGAGGCCGCTGACAGAGTCTCATCCGCTCCCTTCTTGGCTACTCCTCGCTTTCCTCTTTCTCCTGCAGCCAAATCGCGGGCAGGGCCTTTGAGGCGACCAGTTGGTTGAGCGCCGCCACATCCTCGCGGACGATTGCCTCCAGTTTCTCCAGTTCCGCATCGATGGCCGCGGTCAGCATGTCCTTCACCGCCACGGCTTGGTCGGTGGGAGGGTAATCGCCAACGGCTCCGGACATCACCCCGGCCAGCTTGTCATTCAACCTTATGGGGAAGTTTAGCGGATCCTGTCTGCTCTTGTTCTTGGTCTGGTAAAGCGCCTCCTCCACCTCCGAAAGCTTTTTCTTGAGCGCCTTGGCCGCCTCAAGGACATCGCCGTAATCGTCTTTTTTATCCTTCATCGGCGCGGTTACCCGCTCGACCTGGTCGCGAATCTCACGAATCCGCTCGATGGCCCGATGGGTTTCGGATAGTTTGTCCCGAACGCCGATCAGGAAATCCACTTGATTTTGGATATCCGCGACAGAAGCGCTGGATTTGGGGTTTTTGCGCACGGTAAAGTCCGTGGTTTGGACCCATTCCCCAACCTTGAGCCTCACCTTGTAGTCGCCGGGAACCACCATCGGCCCGGAGCTACGCCGATTCCAAATGATCATTCCTTTAAAGTCCTCGGGCCCCTCATGCCGCAAATTCCAAACAAAGCGATTCAGCCCTTTCTTCGGCTCCAGCTTATCCCGCTTCTCTTTGGCATCGGAGCTGAACTTCCGCAGGACATGATCATCTGGAGTGAGGAAAGCCAACTCCACGGCCGGGCCCTTGTTCTTTTCCGGCGAGGCGGTAGGCGTTCCGGCGCCCCCTTCCTCCTCCGCGGGTTTGTCGTCCTTGCGCGCTTGCTCCGGCCCTTGTTTGAGATAGTAGTTGACGATGACGCCCGCGGGCGCGTTGGTCCCCGCGTTGCCCGGATCCTCAGCAACCCCACCCCCGATCCGGTACGCAAGGCGAGGCGGATACAGATGAGCCTCCGCGGAGGCGATGGACGGATTGATGTGATGCAGAGGCGTGAGATCGTCCAAGACCCAAAAAGAGCGCCCCTGGGTTGCCACGATCAAGTCTTTGTCTTTAATGGCGAGGTCGGTGATGGGCACAATCGGAAGATTGCGTTGGAAGGACTGCCAGTTCGAGCCATCGTCAAAACTGATATACAGCCCGGATTCCGTACCCGCGAAGAGCAGACCCTGCCGATCCGGATCCGCGCGCACCACCCGGGTAAAATGGTCCTCGGGAATGCCCTTCACGATGGATTTCCAGGTTTTGCCGTAATCTTCGGTTTTATAAAGGTAGGGCTTGAAATCGTCCAATTTATAACGGGTGCCGGCGATGTAGAGACCGCCGGGGTGGAAGGGATCGATCTCCACGGAATTGATCATCGTCCATTCGGGCATGTTCGGAGGCGTCACATCCTCCCAACTGACGCCGCCATCGCGGGTAATTTGAACCAATCCGTCATCGCTGCCGCACCAAATGACTCCGGCCTCGTGATGAGATTCAGCGGCGGCAAAAATGGTGCCGTAGTATTCGATAGAGGTATTGTCCTTGGTTATCGGACCGCCGGAGGGACCCATCTTGCTCGCGTCATTGCGGGTCAGGTCCGGACTGATGGCCTGCCAGCTCTGGCCCTCGTTCTCGGTTTTGAACAGTACATTGGCCGCGGCGTACAGAATATCGGCGTCGTGAGCGGAAAAGAAGATGGGGAAGTTCCACTGAAAGCGGTATTTGAGATCGGCGGCGCCATGGCCCATGGGGTTGTCGGGCCAGACATTGATGAGCCGGAATTCGCCGCTATCGTGATCGATCCGCGTCAAAAAGCCGCCGTAGGAGCCGCCATAGACGACCTCCGGGTTTTCGGGATGGGGCGCAATATGGCCGGATTCCCCGCCCGCGGTGGGTTCCCAATCGCCCTCATCGATGGAGCGTCCGCCGGAGCGGTGCAGGATTCGAACGGTGGAGTTGTCCTGTTGGGCGCCGTAAATGCGATAGGGGAAGTGGTTATCGGTGGTGACCCGATAGAATTGGGCGGTGGGCTGGTTGTGGTAAGTGGACCAGGAATCCCCGCCGTCATAACTCACCTGGGCGCCGCCATCATCGGCGATGACCATGCGCCTGGGGTTCTCGGGCGCAATCCAAAGGTCGTGATGATCCCCGTGGGGCGTGGCAATGGACTCATAGGTCTTTCCGCCGTCCTTGGATTTCCAGAACCGCACATTGAGAACGTACACGGTGTCCACATCCACGGGGTCCGCGTACATGCGGGTGTAGTACCAGGCCCGCTGTCTCAAGCTGCGATCGTCGTTGATTTTCTGCCAGGTCTCGCCGCCGTCCTCGGACCGGAACACGCCGCCCTTCTCCGCCTCGACGATCGCCCAAACTCGGTTGGGATTGGCCGGCGACACGGTCACGCCGATAATGCCGACCGTGCCCTTGGCCATGCCTTTTTTGTCCATCAGGTTCTGCCAGCTATCGCCGCCATCCGTGCTTTTCCACAATCCGGAGCCCTCGCCGCCGCTTTCCAGACTGTATGGCGTGCGCAGCACGCGCCAGGTGCTGGCATACAGGACCCTGGGGTTGGTGGGATCCATGATCAGGTCCACCGCGCCCACCTCATTGCTGACGAAGAGCACCTTTTCCCAGGTTTGGCCGCCATCCTTGCTGCGAAACACGCCCCGCTGTTCATTGGGCCCGAACAAGTGGCCCAAGGCCGCCACATAAACCAAATCCGGGTTTTTGGGATGGATGCGAATACGCGGAATGCGGCGGCTATCCCCAAGGCCGATATGCTTCCAAGTTTTTCCCTTGTCGAGCGACTTCCACATGCCATCGCCGTGGGAAACATTGCCCCGCACCGTCTTTTCTCCGCCACCCACGTAAATCACATTGGGGTCCCACTCGCTTACCGCGACTGCCCCAATGGAGCCGCCGAAAAAGCCATCGGAAATATTCTGCCAATTGGAGCCGCCGTCGTGGGTCTTCCAGACGCCCCCGCCCGTGCCCCCAAAATAAAAGGTCGTCGGCTGGTTGGGCACGCCCGTTACCGCCGCGGACCGCCCGCCGCGAAAAGGCCCGATTTGGCGGTATTGGAGGTCTTCAAAATGGACCTCCTCAAAGGCGGGCTTGTCCTTGACGGCGTCTTTCTTTTGCTTTTTTTTCTGGGCGTAGCCGGGCGCCTGGAACAGGGTCGGGAACAGGAGCAGGATAAAAGAGAAAAGGATGGAGAACCGCATGGCGTTAACCTCATGGGAGAGAATAAAGAGAAAGCTTGATATGAAGCTTAAGATAGAGTCTACAAATTACCAGGTTTTTCCGGGCATTGGAAAGGGCGACCGCCTATTTTTGCGATTTTCCGGTTCTGCGCCGGCCAAGTTCCGCGAGATCCGCTCCGGCGCATCGAGGTCTCAAGGGGTTTGCTCCGGCGCGGGGTCTTCAACCCGCGACGCCCGCACCAGCCGAAAACCGACCTGCCTCGCGGGGGACCCGCTTCTGCGGCGATCCCGAATGGTCGCGGCGCACTGTGTTTCCTTACTATCGAAGGAGCCCCCGCGCACCACCCTTCGGTCCCAAAGCGAGTCCTTCTCAACCACGGGATCTTCCCTGTCCGCCTCCGGCAAGGAAGCGTAAACATCGCGGCACCACTCGGCCACGTTGCCATGCATATCATGGAGACCCCAGGCGTTGGCCGGGTATCCTCCAACGGGCACGGGCCTGAGGATTTTCGATTCCTCGAAATTCGCCAAATTGCCATGAAGGCGATCTCCGGAGGAAAAGGGTTGCTCCCCTCCGACCCGGCAGGCGTATTCCCATTCCGCCTCCGTGGGCAAACGATACCAGTTCCCACCCTCCATGTTGTTGAGAGCCTCCACAAAGGCTTGGCATTCCACCCAGGATACATTGGTAACGGGCAGTTGATCGCCCTTGACCTTAGAGGGATTGTTTCCCATCAGCGCCACCCACTGCGCCTGGGTAACCTCGTACATTCCCATAAAGAAATCGGTTGTCAAGGTTACCAGGCCACGCTTGTCTTCCACGCCGGGAACTTCTGGCTTGGGGCCCATGCGAAAGCTGCCCGCGGGAATTTTGACAAATTTCATATGCAACCCGTTGATATGGGTCGTCCGTTGGAGGTTTTCCAGGGCCCTTCCGTCCGCCTCTTCGGCGGCGCCCAAATCCCGCAAATGCCGCCAGTAACGTTCGGCCAACCCCGGTTCCCGTTCCCGCAGGGCGCTCTCGAACAACCCGCGTTCCTGTTCCACCCGCTCCCGCCATGCCTGCCGCTCTTGCTCCAGCATCAAACGCCAAGTCTCCAGGGTGTTCTTCTCCCTTGGCCAGCGGGCCGCGTAATCCTCCAGAACCCCGGCCATTTCCTCTGGCTTGCCTTCCTTTTGAGCATTGAGGAAACGGGTTTCTAATTTCTTCTTATTGCGGGCATCCACCCTGGCGCTGGCCTTGTCCTTGGACTGCCGCCTGGCGGACTCCAACAATTGCTTGTTCGATTCCAGATCGACGCCCAACCGGCGGAGATTGGCCAACGTGGCCTCGGCATCCTCAATCCTCTTCGCGAGAATTTCCTCCACGTACTTGTCCTGTAGGAGATCGATATGCACCTTCTGTCCCGCTTCGAGCATCGATTCTGTTCGGGCGATTTTGGTTGGATTGAGGAAGACCTGGGTCTCGGTCTGATCCGCGGGCGCTTCCCCGTTCCCGGACTCGTTCG
>JBGTRP010000319.1:0-7869 GCA_041940685.1 Acanthopleuribacteraceae bacterium | reverse complement strand
CCGAGCAAGGCGCTTATGACCGAAAAGATCCTCGTTCAGGCGGGTAAGCACACGGGGTTGGGAAAGTGGACCGCCGCTCACGGCCACATCCGCGGGGCGTTCGGGCGTCCCCAGGGTGTAGGCAAAGCTGCCGTTTCGGGCAACCGAAAAAGAGCCGCTCGCGTAGGGTCGGCCGAGGGTCGTGCCGCCCAAGTTTTCTGCGAGCACGCGGTTCTTCCCTTCCAGGTCGATATGGCTGATCTTGCCGTTGCCCTTGTCGGAATAGGAAAGAAAGAGACCTTTGCCGTCTCCGCTCCAATAAAACTCGTCCACATCGCGGTCGAGCCCCGTGGTGAGCCGGCGCGAGGCGCCGCCCGCGCGGTTCATCAGGTAGAGGTGGGAGATCTGATATCCCTGGTGGCGGTCGTCAAACCCCAAATAGGCGATCTGACGGCCATCCGGAGAAACCCGCGCATTGCCGTCGGGTCCATACCTATCGGTCAGAGAGCGCACCGCGCCGGTTTCCACCGCGACCTCCAGGATTTCCGTATTCATGGGATCGAAATCTCGGTTTTCATGGCGATTGCCGGTAATCAACAGGAATTGACCATCGGCGCTCCAGGCGGGCGTCCCTCCATGATCATAGGGACCGAAGGTCAGTTGGCGAGGCGATCCTCCCTCGGCGGGCTATACGAACAATTGGGAAAAGCCATGGGGTAGGTAGCCGTCGCCGTCCTCGCGGTACAACATCTTGTCAATGACCACGGGTGGCGGCGACCACTCTGCGCCTTCCGGCGCCGCGGGCATGGCGACGAATGATTTTGGCTGTTCGCGCACCATCATGGTAAAGGCGATCCATTGACCGTCCGGCGACCAGGCGAGGTTCCGCGGGTCTTCGGTCAATTGCGTCAGCTTGAGGGTCAGAGCCCCCTCCATCAAACGGGAATAGATTTGGTTCGAACCGTCTTCGCTGGCAATGTAAAGGAGGCGTTTTCCATCAGGGGACCAGCGCGGCGACGCCTCATTTTGGGTTTCGCTGGTCAAGGGTACATGCCGTTTACCCTCCACATCGACGATCCATATCTTGCCTCGTCGGCGATCTTTCTGAATGTCCATGGAATTGCGCACATAGGCAACCTGGCGGCCATCGGGCGATATTTGCGGGTCCGATGCGTATTCCAATTGGAAAACATCCATGGGTTGGAATAGGCGCGGACCGGGGCCGTCCTGCTGGGCCTTGCCAACCCCATTGAGAACCAGCAATCCCCAGAACAAAATCCAGATTCGCGAACCTCTCATTTAGACCCTCCTCACCGGCAACGGGGGCGTTGCATGTTTCATCCGGAACTTGATTGCTAAGGTATCACGGAAGCGAAAGGGGAGGGAATAGATTGGTTCCGCTTGGACTTGCCTGGAAAATTGACTCTGATCAGGATAGAATTCGAGCTGTCCTCACAATATCCGACAAAAACCATTCAGCTCACGATGAGCGCGGGGAGAATTAGATGCGTTGGCGTCCGCTTTTTTTGATTTTGGGGATAGGGTTGGCCTTCGTGGGATTTTCTCAGGATTCCGGCGACGACAATCAACCGCGGCAACCGGCGATCGGAACCATCGCCGAGGCGGAGGCGCTCATCGGTTTGAGCTTCAGCGAGAGCGAGCGGGAGCTGATGCGCAAGGAGTTGCGGGAGCATTTGGAGGCCTTTGCGGCCGCGCGCGAGCTTTCCCTCGGAAATGAGGTCGCGCCGGCGCTCGTTTTCGATCCACGGCCGAAGGGGTTTCTCCCGCCCCGCCGGCAGGCCGCGCCGGTATTTCAGTCCTGGGTCGTTCCGGAAGTGCCGGAAAACCTGGAAGAACTAGCCTTTTGGCCCGTGGGTAAGTTGGCAATATTGCTGCGTTCAGGCCGATTGCGTTCTCTGGATTTAACCCGCATGTACCTCAAGCGTTTGAAGGAATTCGGGCCGAAACTTGAATGCGTGGTAACCCTCGCCGAGGAACTCGCATTGGAACAGGCCCGCCGCGCGGACGAGGAGATTGCAGCGGGCAGATACCGAGGCCCGCTACACGGAATTCCCTATGGCGCCAAGGACCTGTTTGCCGTCAAGGGGTATCCCACTACCTGGGGCGCCGCGCCTTATAAGGAGCAGGTGATCGACCGCGATGCCGTGGTGATCCAAAGGCTGGAAGCCGCGGGCGCGGTCCTGGCGGTCAAGCTCACCCTGGGCGCGCTCGCTTGGGGCGATGTTTGGTTTGGGGGGACCACGCGCAACCCCTGGAATCCGGAGCAAGGATCCAGCGGTTCCTCCGCGGGCTCGGCATCCGCTTCCGTGGCAGGACTGGTAGGGTTTTCCCTGGGAACCGAGACTTATGGCTCCATTGTATCGCCAAGCACCCGCTGTGGCGCCAGCGGGTTGCGGCCTACTTTCGGTCGCGTTCCCCGCACCGGCGCCATGGCGCTCAGTTGGAGCATGGACAAAATCGGCCCCATTTGCAGAACCGTGGAAGATTGCGCCTTGGTGTTCGACGCCATTCGCGGGCCGGACGGAGAGGATGCTTCGGTGGTCGAGGCATCCTTCAACTACCGCCAGATAAAGAACCTCAAAGGAAAAAGGATCGGCTACCTGAAGTCCGCGTTTGAGGCGGATTCGCGTTGGCAGGCATTCGACAAGAAGGCGCTCGAAGTGTTGCGAAGTCTGGGCGCGGATTTGATGCCCATCGAGTTACCCGAGTTCCCTTTGAACGCTTTGACTATTATTCTTACCGCGGAGGCGGCCGCGGCATTTGACGCGCTCACCCGCTCGAACCGGGATGACCTGCTGGTGCGACAAATCGCCAACGCCTGGCCGAATGTCTTCCGGGCGGCCCGTTTCATTCCAGCGGTCGAGTACGTGAATGCCAACCGCATCCGGGCGAAATTGATCGAGTCCATGCATTCCTTGATGAAAGATGTGGACCTCTATATCTCTCCGACCTTCGGCGGCGGCAATTTGCTGCTTACCAACCTTACCGGACATCCCAGCGTGGTGCTTCCCAACGGCTTCCAGGACAGCAAAACACCCACCAGCATCACCTTTGTAGGCAAGCTTTACGGCGAGGCCGATCTCCTGGCCGTGGCCAAGCTTTACCAGGAGACGACCGGGTTTCACCGCATCTATCCCACTTTGGAGTGAGTGGCTGGGCCGCAATCGGCGCTTCGATAAACTTCCAGATTCATTGCCGATTACAACTCGGCGATCCAGGAGCGCCCAACAAATCCGCCAATTGGTTGATGTTCTCCAGCACGATCGCGGCGCCGGCCTTTCGCAGCGCCTTCCGGTTGGCAAGGCCGATGCCGATGGGGACCGCGCCCGCGTTCCGGGCCGCGAGTACATCGTCCACATTGTCGCCCAACATCCACACGCGCCGCGCCCCCACCTTCTCCGCGGCAATTCGAATCCCTTCCGGATCGGGTTTTCCCCTGGCCACGTCATCGACCGTGATACAGGGAAAATCAGGATGTAGCCCCAACAGCCTCAATCCCAGCCCCGCCTCGCGGCGGTCTCGGCCCGTTACCAGAGCTACCTGGAATTCCTTACGCAACCATGTGAAGAATTTGGGATCGATCAGCGGGCGTTCGTTCTCATGGAGGCCCGGACGGTTGGGACCGCCGAGGTAGCGGACCCGAAAATCCTCGGCGACCTCGGCATGGGAGACCTCATGGCCGCTTCGCCGGATGAGCTCCCGGGCCAGGTCGATGTCGTCGTTGAAGCCGCTTTCCGCGCGCAGGGCGAGGATGGCCTCGCTGGCGATGCGTTCCCCCGTGAAGGCGGCCACGGTTTCCTTCACTACCCTGTCGAAGCTGGACCGCGTGTCGATCAAACAACCATCCACATCCAGGCAGATGAGATCTGGCCGACAGGCCTCGGCGAGCGCGGACAGCAGTCGTTCGACGCGGGAGGGAATGGAAATTCGAATACATCCGGCGAGGTAGGAGCGTTGGAAGTGACGGACCCAAATATCGCGCGACTCCAAGACCCGACTGACGAAGCGAGCCCGCATTTGGCCCAATTGAAGCAATAGGAAATTGGCCTGACTGCGCGGCGCCAGCACATTCCAGGTCCGCAGCCGTTCCCAAAGCCGATCCCGGGAGCTTTTTACCGAACTCAGGTATTCCGCCGTCTCCCGTCTGGCATCCTCTTCAAGGGCTCGTTCCGCCATAAACAGCGAAATCGAAGAGAGATTGTAGGGTAGCGTTCTCGCCCGGATTTTTTGCAGGATCGCGGCCGGCCCCAGCAGGCATCCCACCCGCAGACCGGCAAGTCCCTGAGCCTTGGAGAAGGTTCGCAAGATGACGAGGTTCTCATACCGGTCCAGCAGGTCGAGCGCATGATCCTGAGCAAATTCCGCATAGGCCTCGTCTAAGAGCAGGGTGTTTTCCCGCACGCGGCAATGCTCTAAGACCTCCACTAATTTTTGCCTGGGGATGGACTCGCCCGTGGGGTTGTTAGGGCGCACCAACACCAGGAGAGCGCGCGAATAGTTTTCAGCCTCTTTTAGGAGCGCGGAGAGATCCAGGCGGAGATCCGCCGCGGGAGCAAGGCAGATGAGGCGAAGGCCCCAAAGCGCGGCTTGTTCTTCGTAAAATCCGAAGGTGGGCAAGGGAAGAAGCACTGGAGTTTCCGGGTCCCATCCCGCGAACAGGTTGGCGATGGCCTCGTCGCCCCCATTGGTGGCCAATACGCGTTCCGGGTTCAAACCAAAGTGGTCGGCCAAAGCTTTCTCCAGGCTCTCCCGTTGCGTGTAGCGCCAGATCAGCTCTTTCGGGATTTGAGCAAGGGCGGAGACGGCCCAAGCCGGCGCTCCCTCGCTGTGCTCATTCAAATCCAACTTCAGCGGGCCCGCTCCAAGAGGCGGCTTTTTTTTAATCATGTCAGGGGTCATGAAACGCTCCAGTAAAGGTCGTGGACGGTTTTCAACCTGAGGACATAAAAGAGAAAAGCCCCGCCGATTCGAACTTGAACCGGCGGGGCTTTTCCAGCGATTGGCAAAAATATCGCCACATCATCACCCAAATGGATTTCTCCACCGGCTTTTCCAAAAGCAATGATGATGATGTGCGACTCGTACCATATAACCTACTCCCAAAACATATTCATCTAAGCGGGAAAAGGGGGGCGGTGTCAAGAGCCAATTGCGGCTTTTTTTGTTCACGCCCAAATTTTTTTTGCGGGGTCCGGTTATGCGCAAATGGGCCGTTCTCGACGCGGGTTTTCGTAGGTTTTGGTTGTCGGAGCCCGCCAGGGCGGCAAAATGCCGGAGGCCGCTGGAAAGCGCCAAGGTTGGAGACGGAATGCAAACATGAGCATTGTGTGAGAATCGAATTTAATGCTTGGTGGCCCCGCGAATGCGGGCTAGGATTAGGTGATCGAAAATACATGGACGCGGCAATTAAATGCTCGCCGCGAGCCATAGAATTTCATTTTTCTCGTATGCGCCAATTCGAAAGGGTGTTATGCTTGATGAAGAATCCTTACTTGCGAATGTTGCGAATATGAAAGCTTCACCGGGACATCGAAAGGCACTGGAGAGAGCGGATGACCGATTCCCTGTTCTCGATGAGCTTCTATACGGGACAATGGTATTCTAAATGCAGTACCAGTGTGTGAAAATTCGGAACGAAAGTTGGATGTGTACTTTGCTTTGGAGGGAAGTAATGAAACTTTGTTCAAAGTCTTGGATGTGTGTGGCGATCTTGGCCGTCGCGTCTTTTTCTTTTGGCCAGGGAGTTACCACGGCGTCGTTCAGCGGCTCCGTAACCGATAAAAACCGCGACCCATTGCCCGGCGCGATCGTGAACGCGGTTCACGAGCCCACGGGGACCCGTTACTCCACGGTAACGCGGGAGAATGGCGGTTATAAAATTCTCAACGTTAGGGTAGGCGGCCCCTACTCCATTACCGTCACCATGACCGGCTTCAAACCCGAGAAGCAGGAAAATATTTTCGTGAAGATCGGGGAGGACAAGGTCATCGACTTTCAGTTGAGCCTCGATACGGTTGAGGAGTCGTTGGTCGTTGTCGCCGACAGTAACCCGATTATCAATCCTTCGCGAACGGGGGCGGCTGCCAACGTTTCCACGGAGGCTATCGAGAAATTGCCCACCATCAACCGCGATTTGATCGACTTCGCGCGCACCTCTCCGTTTTTTAGTAAAACAGAATCTGATGACGGCCCGAGCAGCCTGACGATTGCCGGCCGCAACAACCGCTACAACAACATTCTGATCGATGGTTCCGTGAACAACGATCTGTTCGGTTTGGCGGGCTCCGGTACGCCGGGTGGCCAAGCGGAGGCCTCTATCATCAGCCTGGACGCAATCCAGGAAATTCAGTTGTTGGTTTCGCCCTATGACGTGCGTCAAGGCGGTTTCACTGGTGGTGGCATCAACGCCATTACCCGCACCGGGGCCAATGACCTGGAGGGTTCCGTTTACTGGTTCAACCGTTCCGAATCCCTTATCGGCGATGGTCCCTTGGATAACCCGATCGGCAATTTTAGCGAGGATCGGGTGGGGTTCCGACTCGGTGGCCCCATCGTCAAGGACAAGGCCTTTTACTTCGTGAGTTACGAAACCCGTAGCCGGGAACGGCCTTCTGGTTGGGCTATCCGCGCCGACGGCGCCAGCGGCAGTGGTCAGAATTTTGGCCGTTTGTCGGAGGCCGAACGCTTCCGCAATGTGTTGATCAACGACTGGGGTTATGACCCCGGCGGCTTTGAAGAGGTTACCCGGCCCACCGATAGCGACAACCTCTTTGTTCGCTTCGACTTCAACCTCAACGACAACCATCGTTTGACCGTGCGCCACAACTTTGTGGATGCGGAAAACCTGATTACCAGAAATGACAACAATACCTATAATTTCCCCGGCAACCACCAGTTCTTCCCCAGTGAAACCAATTCCTCGGTGGTCCAACTCAACAGCACCTTCGGCGATGTGTACAACGAGTTCCGCATCGCCTACCAGACCGTGAAAGACCGCCGTACGGGCGTGGGCGATCCCTTCCCCTGGGTGGAAGTAGCCCTGCTGGGCGGTCCCTTTGCCGAGTTCGAGGCGGGTACGGAGCGCTTCTCCACCAAGAACGCCCTGGACCAGAACATTCTTGAAATTACCAACGATGTGACCTTCTTCCGGGGGAACCACACCTTCACCATCGGCACCCACAACGAGTTGTTCAGCTTCGACAACCTGTTCATCCGTGAAGCCTTCGGTTCCTGGCAGTTCCGCAGCCTGGAAGACTTCGAGCGCGGCCGGGCCTACACCTACAACTACAGCTTCTCGGCCGACCCCAACGATCCGGACCGCTCGGCGGAATTCGATGTTCAGCAATTGGGCCTCTATGCAGGCGACCAATGGGCGGTGAGACCCAACCTGACGTTGACCTACGGCATCCGCTTGGACGCGCCTTTCTTCCCGGATACGCCGACCCGCAATCCCCTGGCGGAGCAGTTCACCGCTCCTGATGGAACGCCCCTGCGCACCGATGTTACCGCGGACGGCAACCTGCTGTGGTCCCCCCGCGTGGGCTTTAACTGGGATGTCAACAGCGATTCCAAAAACCAGGTTCGCGGCGGCATCGGCATCTTTTCCGGTAGGACGCCCTATGTGTGGCTGTCCAACCAGTATTCCAATACCGGTATTGAGTTCGACCGCATCAGCATTTTCCTCGGAGGCAGGGATGCGGACGGTAACGTGGACCCCGATAACTTCGTGGAATTCGTGGGCGATCCGTTCAACCCGCCTACCGACTTCCCGCGCGTGAACTCCTCGGGCATCCGTTCCTGGAAGCAGTATTTCGACGGATTGAACAAGGCCGGTGTGGATCTGCTTTTCACCAAGGCCTCTCCTCCCAT
>JBGTRP010000318.1:0-7869 GCA_041940685.1 Acanthopleuribacteraceae bacterium | reverse complement strand
TAAATGCCGATCGCCATCAATCCCGCCAAAAGCGAAATCAAGCCCCAAGGGCCCAGGCTGGGCACCAGTTCGGGGAAAAAATCGTAACCGATAAATCCCTGCAATCCCGCGCCGGCGCCCGGAATATCGGAAACCGAGATACAGATGGTGTCGCCCGGCATATAGGCGCCGGGGGGAATCGGGACGGTAAAGGTATAGGTCTCCCCCACCTGGGTAAACACATGGGTATCGCCCGTGGCCACCAGGTTCAACTCCCAGTCGAAGATCTGGGAGGTCATGGTGAGATTCAGCGCGCTTGCCTGGGTGGGCTGGCCGGTAAAGCGCAGGCTGTTGTCCCCGTACAGGAGATTGTCCATATCTACCTGGAAACTGTGGTTTTCCCCTTGAGCGATCCCCCATCCGGAGACCGCCAGAAACAGCCATAGGCAAAGTGCTGGTCTCATTTTTCAACCCTCTGGAGAAAAAACTCAGGAACGCAAGGAGGCTGTTTTTCTCGTTAGTTTTTTGGTTTTTACAATTACTTAATTTAGCTTTTGGAAAACCATTTATCAACCTAGGTCGGGAAAATCTGAAAAAACCCATGGAATCGTTGCGATTTCTCACGGAAACTACCCCGATCCTCGCCTAGAATGATAAGGATCAGGAACCAAAAGGGGCCCCAAAAGCGGAATGCGCGGGCATGCGGGAGCCGGCCCCACTGGGTGTTTGGGCTTCCATCCCGCCCCACCGCTCAGGACAAGGCGTTTTTGCGGGAGCCGCCCGGCGGGTTCGTGTTATGATGCCAGCGAATTTTAATATCGCGACCGGCCCAACATCACCCCCCGGATCGAGGAGATAAGCAATGTACAGCATCCGTTTTCAGAGTTTGCTCAGCGGTTTTTTGATTTTGCAGATGGCGGGCGCGGCCGCCATGGCGCAAGGCGAGGTTTGGACCACGGGCAACGCGGTCACCTCGATTCAGCTCAATGAGCGCATTCTGGAGGACCTCAAGATTCAGGTCGTGCAGGAAATGCAGACCGGTCGTCCCTTCCGCCACGATTACCTAGGTTTCGCGGCCGCCACGGGTTCCGACCTCTTTTTTTACGCGCCTAACGGTGATTTCGAGACCTTCTCCGGCGGCTCCCTGTTCCACTCGGGCGGTTTGGTGCTGGGCATGCCCAACAGCATGATCTCCCTGGTCAACTTCGAGTTGCGCGCGGGTCAGGCGCCGATCGATTTCGAGCTTTTCGATGTCTACGGCCGCCGCTGGTTCCAGTTGATTCACGCCCATCCCTTTTTAAACCCGCATGATTCGGAACTGCGCGTACTCAACATGGACCTCACGCTTTCCCCGGAATTCGCCGAGTTGCTCGATCGACCGGATCTCACCAACGCCTACCTCGGCACCGTGGATGTGGTGATGAACGTGGATGTCCCCGATGATTACGATTTCTCACGAGGCCAATGCGATGGCGATTTCACGGGCATCGTGGATGTCTCGCTGACCTCTATCGGGTCCCTGAACCAATTCGCGCGGGAACCCGGCGTGCGGGTGGCCATGGCGCCCACGGCCTCGCTGAGAAACGACGGCACCGCGGACGTGCGCTGGTTCCGAGCCATCGAGCCGGACGGCGGGGTGGGTCCCGAATTCATTGGCGATCATCCCTTCCTGGTATTGCACTTTTACCGCATTTCCGGCGGGATCGTGGAGCAACTGGGCCGCTCGGACGTGAAACACGCCTTTTTCTCGGTCAACAGCGGCTGTCCCTGCGCCGGCGGCCAAATCCTCTACGTGGGTTGCGGCGACACCTACGGTTCGGGCACCAATGTGAATCGCTTTTACCTGGCGCCCCGGGAAGAGCTCACCGCGGGCAAGGGCGATTGGGAGTCGCTGGGCTCTCACTTTGATGCTTCGCCCGTGGACGATTTCCGCAATCACGGCGGCAACTCCGAACATGATGATTTTCAGCATCGCCTGGTGGTCAGCGAACCCGATTTGCAGACCGCGGGCGCCCGCTATTTCATCGAGGCCTGGTACATCGTCAAGGATGACGTGGATATTTTCAACGGCATGGGATACCGCGAGGTTTCGCCCAACTTCGGCGGCAGCACCTGGACCTTTCCCTTTCTCGACTCCCAGCACAAGCCGGGCCCTGTGATCGACCAATGGGTTTCCGCGGGCGTGGTTTCACCCACCCAGGCCCATGACCGGCTCGACAGCTCCGAGGGCCATTTCCGGCTGGCCGCCAATGTGGAAGACCTCGGCGACAATACCTACCGTTACGAGTACGCGATCATGAACCTGGATTTCGACCGCAAGATCGATTCCTTTTCCATTCCCATCCCCGTGGGAATGACGCCCGCCAATTTGAGCTTCCGCGACAGCGACACCAACGCGGGCAATGATTGGGTGGCCACAATCGCCGCGGATTCCATCTCCTGGCAAGCTCCCGCGGGGAACGCCTTGGATTGGGGCACCCTGTTCAATTTCGGTTTCGAAACCGATGGCGCGCCCGCGGATGTGACCGCGACGCTCGGCGTGGAGGAAGCCGGGTCGCCGGACCACTTCGATTTGGCCAGCAAGGGCCCCCTGCCGCCTTGCATTACCCAGGGCCAATTGGACGCCGCCTTCCCCGGCTGGCCCGCCGCGAGCAGCGTGTTGGATCTGGTAGCCCTTTACAACAATGCCTGTGACTAGCGGGTCGGCGCCCCAGCCCATCCAGGCTTGTAGGGTCAGGTTGCGCCGCCCCGCGCAACAAGTGACAAGCTCCAAGCCGCACGTTGGATATTCCTTTGCTCCCACTTGCTTCTTGAATCTCGGTACTTGCAACTGCCGTCTTGGCGCTCTAAAACTCCACACAAGAGTAAAGATCTTGACCGCCAAGGCCGCTGGTGGGATGTTTCCCGGTCTGGAAATTTCGGCAACTCGCGGTCGGCATCCCATGGGACAAGGTTCCAGAGAGCAGAATCATGCGGGAACACGCGGCTTTCCGTGTAACTGGACTCCGGTCTCCGGGAACGACCGCCTCGGCGCTTCGAGGCCTGCAGACTCCGCTCGCGGCGTTCCGCGCAACATACAGCGAGCTTCAGGCCGCGCGATTGGCCATTCCTTTCTTCGGCTTGCGACCCCATTCCTGCCGCCCGCAACCGCCAGGTCGAGCGGCTTACATCTCAAAATTGAAGGAGAATCGGTTCCTCCAATATTTTGGAGGCCTTCCCCGGTGTGAAAAGCCCGGTCTGAACAGCGGCGCGAACCAACCCCGGGAAGGACCGTATACCACCACTATGAAACACGCGTTTTTATTATCTGCTCTGTTCGCCTTATGTTGCACGCCTGTTTGCCATTTGTTCGCGGCAGGAGCCGAGGCCGACTTTGAGAAGGCGCTGGCCGCCTTTTGGGAAGCCGAGAAGCCCCGCGCCATGGAAAGAGCCGCGGGCGGGCTGGGCAATCTCGACCCGGATTTCGACACCCTCTACCAGCGGCTCAAGTCCGGCCGACCCTACGCGGCCAACGCGCGCAAGGGCCGCTTTGTCCTGTCCAGGAAAAGCCGCCGCGGGGTGCCGCACCATTTCGTGGTCTTGGTCCCCGAGGAGTACGATCCCAGCCGCGCCTATCAGGTGCGGTTTTACCTGCACGGCGGCGTGGCCCGACCCGTGTGGAAGGCGGACGGTTCCTGGTGGAACGTCTACGATAGGCTGGCGCGGCCGGACCGCATTCTGGTGTTTCCCTCCTCCTGGGTGGACTCCATGTGGTGGTTTCAAAGCCAGGTAGAAAACCTGGAAGCGATCCTGAACCGCATCAAACGGGATTACAACGTGGATGAGAACCGCGTGTACCTGTTCGGGCTCTCCGATGGCGCGACCGGCGGTTATTTTATGGCCTCCAAATACGCCACGCCCTGGGCGGGGTTCCTGCTCTTTATCGGACATCCCGCGGTGTTGTCTAATCCCGGCAATGGCGCGGACGGCGATTTTTTCCCGGTCAACCTCTCCAACAAACCGCTTTTCGTCATCAACGGCGGCGTGGATCCTCTCTACCCCATCAAGTCAGTGCGCCCCTTTCTGGATTTATTCGAGAGAGCCGGAACCGAGGTGGTGTTCCGCCCTCAACCCCAGGAGGGCCATAACGTCAATTGGTGGCCCCCCGAGGCGGGGAACATGGAGGTCTTCATCAAGGAGCATGTGCGCGATCCCCTGCCCACGAAGCTGGTCTGGGAAACCGAACGCACCGATCGCTATAACCGCTGTCATTGGCTGATCATCACCGAGTTGGGAAAGGTTGCGGGTGAAAGCGAACTGGATTCCTTCAACACGCTGCTTCACGCCCGGCCCGAGGATGTGTTGGGCGTGGAATTCGCGGAGGAGGCCTTCGTGCCCACGCTCAAGGTCGCCAAGCTGCAACGGGGTTCTCTGGCCAAGGAGGCGGGCATCAAGAAGGGCGATATTATTTTTCGGGTTAATGGCGTGGCCACGCCCAGCCCCGCGGTCCTCGCAGGCGCCCTCATCAAGGTTCCCCCCGGGGAACGCGTGACCCTCGAAATGGACCGCGGCGGCGCGCTCACCAAGGTCGAGTTTGAAATGCCGGCCCAAACCAAAAGCGTTTCCGAATTGCAAGCCTTTCCCCGCACCGCGCCCTCGGGAAGGGTGAAGCTGGAGCGGCGCGGCAACCATGTGGAGGCCTGGACCATGGGCGTCAAGCAATTCAAGTTGTTGCTCTCCCCCGAGAGTTTCGACCTGAAAAAGTCCGTGAGCGTTGCCGTCAACGGCAAGAAGGTGTTGGAGAGGCTTGTCAAACCCGATGTGAATACGCTTCTGAAGTGGGCGGTCCAGGACCAGGACCGCGGCATGCTATTCGCGGCGGAGTTGGATGTGAAGGTTCCGGTCCCCTAAAAATCGGGAAGGCGGCCGATCAGGAAAGATCGGTTTCGATCCTGACCGCATTTTCCTTCACCAGCCAGGCGAGGCCGAGACGCACAATGCGCGGGGCGTGCAGGCCCTCGGCCAACAACCGCCCGAAGCTTACGCCCGGCTGCTCCTGAATAAAGCGCAAAATCGCCACCATGGGAATCATTTTATAGTTGGCGGGCGCATGGGGGATGTTGGGGCCCAACGCGAGAGCCGCGTCCTCGTCAACCCAATGGGCCTCCAATCCGGCAAGCTCATCTTCGATCCAGGCGGCCGAAAGCACCAGGGACTGGATATCTTCCTCGAAATCGCGACCGCTCTCCGTGACCTCGCGTGGATGAAAATAAAAACGGCCGTGATCCAAAGCCAAAAGCGCCAGTACCGCCGGGACTCCGTTCAGTTTGCCGAAATGGGCGGAACACAACCGCCCGCGCCCGAGCAGAATCTCGCCGGATTCCCCCTCCGAGCGCACCTCCAGTAGCCCGCTCTTCGCATTCTGCTCCAAATAGGGCAATACCTCGGACAAGGGATGGATCTCCAGCAGGCCTTGCAAACCATCCAGGCTTTGCGCGCGCCGGTTGATCATGCCCTCGACCCGCGCCAACAACTCCTCGGCCTCGAAGGGTTTGGCAATGAAGTCCTGCGCTCCGCCACGCAAACCGCGCACCTTTTGTTTGACGTCTCCCAGGGAAGAGAGCAGGATTACGGGAACCGCGAGCAGGCGGGGACGGCGACTCAGCTCCGCCATAACTTCCCAGCCGGAAACATCGGGCATCACGATATCGAGCACCACGATATCCGGCTCGAAGGATTCGGCGAGCTCTACCGCCTTGGCGGGCTGATCGGTAACGGAGACCACGTGCCCCGCGCGCTCGAAGAACAGCTCCAGACGCTTGAGCAGATAGACATCGTCGTCCAGGATAAAAATTCTTCCCATACCCTCCACCTACACGGGATCAAGTTTATCAGAGATCGAAAACCCATGAAATGGGAAAGGGAAGCTTTTAGAAATCCATGAAACATAAGCAATGGAGAATTCTCAGCGGGAAGCAGACCCGGCTTTTAACCAAAAATTTAGAAATTGGGATGCCTAACTCATCTCACGCGGGCCGACGGAGAGAAACCGGCCATTTGTGCAAGCGGATTTTCCCTCCTCAGGAATCTCTCCCAGTCTTGACCAAACTCCTGATATCAATCTCATGGTTCCTTTAGAAATTGCTCCAGATTGCTGGGATGGAGACGAATTTCTCGAGGGCCGTTAGGCCATGAACGCCTGTTCTCGGGACCCGGGTTCGCCCCTTCGATGAGAAGCGCCCAACGCCGCTACCAAATGTAAAGCGGGCCTCTCCCATTCAGGAAAAAGCCCGCATGATTCAGAGCCGACAGGCTCATGATGTTGCGATGGCCAGCGAGGGCTGCCGCCTCTACCTTGCTATGGCATCGCAACTATTTTTGTGAAATTAATTCTTCTCCCAAAGCTCCGCTTCCGAGGCCCCGCGCGGCGCTTCCGATTGAGAATGCGCCCGTCTGGGTGGGTTTAGGACCTTGGTTTTGGGATAAAACTCGCTCCATACATACCAGTAGGTGTCGACGCCGGCCAACCGTTCCGCGGCGGTGCCATCCTCGAAGGTTCCGCTCTCCGGGTCCAACCGGCCCATGGAACTATCCTGCCACTCGCCCTTCTTTTTTTTCAGCTTCGCGCCGCTGGGCAATTTGTAGGCGCGCAAGGAGCGCTGAGGAGGCTCCTTCTCGGCACGGTAGAAAAAGACCTCCCGGCCGGCCACTTTGCCCTTCCAACCATCGGTGCAGGCCGCGTAGGCAATGCAATATTCTTTCCCCGCCTCGGAAAAGGCGAACACCGGCATTTTGGGCGGAAGCCGCTTGTCCGGTTTTGCCACGGGCCGAAAGGGTTGAGGCGAATTATGGTAAGCGCGATAGGGGTCGGTATCCACATGGGTCATGTTATTGACGCGCAACACGCCGGTTTCCGGATGTTTGGACAACCAGTCCCGCCAGGTGGTTTTTTCGGCGATGGGCAGTGAGGCAAGGGAGTTGCCCTTTTGGGATCCGGCAAAGGATTCATGGGTCATGACCGACCAAAGAGATTCGGTTTCTCCATCGTAGAGCACCATCGACGAATGGAGAATCGCGCCCGAGGCGGCAAATTGCTGAACCTTGCCGTTCAGCGTTCGGTCGAAAACCGTGACAGAATAGGCGAGTGGATCCCAAACCACCAAAACCGGGCGGTCGCCCAGGGTATCGTTGACGACACTGGCCTGGTTGAGCAGGTTGACGGAATAGGCTTTGGCATGAGTCCCATCGCTGACTCCGATCACCCAAGCCTCATCCGCGATGCTGGATTGGTCGGCGGGCACAAATTCGGGATCCACGAGCGGCGCCATGCTTCCCTTGGGAACGACCTGTTCAAATCCCTCGATGTCCGCGGCCAAACCGGCCTGGCCGCAAAACAACAGGCCAAGCGCGGTTAAACTGTAAAAAATTCTCATGATAACGGCTCCTCTCGTTCTTGGACGGGCCAATGCCCGAGCTGGTTCACACTTGCGGCGCCCTAGGTGGTTTCGAGCGGGCGCCCTTTCAACTTTAAATCAACTCGGCTTTTGATGGAAGGCCCTACCTGGTTTGTTTCCACGATTTCCTTTAAGGATCGTAAATCACTGAAATCCGTACAAACTACCGGCGGGAGGCCTCTCAGGGCGCTCGCCGGCTTCACATTCCACCCACCGAACCGCCGGAATTGCCCTGGTAGGACCCTCCGGTGGTGGATGGCCCAGGAAGGAGAATGGGAATAGAGAACCGCTTGGGAAGTGTTATGATGGTTTCCGGGTTCCACGGTTTTGACCGCCATGGGATTCGGGGTTTTCAAATCCATAAAAAACTTGCCAACCTCATTTCAAACATGTTTTAAACGGGTGTGAACCAGTCATTAACCAGGAAGGAGTTGCAATCATGTCCAGCGAACAAGTA
>JBGTRP010000317.1:0-7875 GCA_041940685.1 Acanthopleuribacteraceae bacterium | reverse complement strand
ATCCCGGAGGCCAAGCGGTTTTCCTGGAGCGGGGAACGGCCTTATCTCATGAACGGTCTTTTCGGCCTGGTTTTGTTGTTGGCGCTGGTGCTGGGGGGCGTGTTTCTGGTGGCGCCCGGACTGCTGTTATGCATGGCGTTGTTTTTTGGGCCTACGCTCCATATTGATCGACAAACGGACCTGGTGGCCTCCTTGAAGATCTCGGCGCAAGTATTTCGCCGCCATATGCTTTTCATCACATGCGTGATGCTGCTGGCTCTGGTGGTTCTCCTGGGTTCGTTGGTCCCCGTGGCGCATATGTTGCTCACGACGGAGCGCATCCGGGGCGTGATCGCCCTGATCAAACGGGTTGCCCTGTTCGGCATTCCCTTTCTCATCGTGCTTCCCTTTGCGGCGCAATTGTTAGCCTTGTTATATCGGGATTACTATTACAAACCCAATCCAATGATTACGATTTCAGAGTGAGCCGGCTTGATGAAAACCAAATCTCGTGACACATCGACGCTTATATCCCTTCTGCTCGGTTTGTTTTTGATGGGATTCTCATTTGGTCTGACCGGCTGCGGGACGTTTTTCGCTCTCACGGACCCGGGCGTGGTCGGCAAGAGCGAGAAAGCGAAACCCGGCAAGAAATCCTCAAAACCCAAGCAAAAAGCGCCGAAACCCGCGCAACCGGTTGCGGAGAAAAAGGTCGAGCCCGCGCGCGAAGGGCGTTTCACTCGCCGGTACGGCGCCCGACCCAGCAAAAAAGCGCCGGCCGACGCCTCGGAAAAAAGGGAAAAGCCCGTTCCCGAGGGTACCTTGGCGCTGCGGCCAGAGCCGGAACCTTATCTCTACCCGGGCGAGGCCTTTTTTGTGGTGCCGGTGCTGGAGGAGGACCATTTGTTGTTCGGAATCAAAGATTCCGGTCTTCATTTGGTATCCCTAGAAAGTTTTTCGGAAGTGGGGCGCTATCCAATCGAGGGAGAGTTTTGCTTTTACGCCTCTGGCGAATACGCGGCTTTTTATCAACCCGAGGATGATGCGATCACCGTGCTGTCCCTGCCCGGCTTTCAAATGTTGAAGAAGATGCTGTCGCCTCTCTCCGATCCGATTGTCAGCCTGACCATCGGTGGAAAAGGGGGAAACCGAGTGGGTCTGTTGAGCCGCAATTCGGGTTCCCGGAACGGGCGATATGGCGAAATTGATCTCGATATCCTCTACGCCACGCAATTCGAGGGTTCGTTGCGGGCGCCCTACTCCATGACCGATACCGAGGTCCCGCTGGACTTTGCCAAGCACCACCTGGGGCCGCCCATCTTTTATACCCCCAAATTCAAATCGGTGGTGGTGTATGCCGTCGGGGACGAGGTCCGGTCCGACGAACTCTATGGCCGGGCCACCCGTTCGGGTCTATGGTTTCGCGAATACGGCATGGGTTCGATGACCGATATTAAGACGGAAATCGCCGATGTGCGCTTTCCCATTCCCAGCACGGAGGGAAATATCTATTTGGCTTTTGATAAAGGCCGAGCCACCCAATATGAGGCGATTTGGAAGGGAGAGATCGTCCACAGCCTCAGTAGGCGAACTCTGTGTCGAATTCAGATGGATTGGAGCCGGGTCCAACCCAACTTGCGAGAGGCTGAATACAAACCGAGTATCTTGTTCTCGCCCGAGAAAAATAGGATATTGGTGCTCGTTAATAAAGCGATGTTCCGGTTTCGCCTCGATGCCGAAGCGGTTTCCGAGCATTTGGATGAGAAGGAATTGGTGGTGTTGGCCTCGCCCTGGCAAAAAACGCCGCCCGGTGAAAGACTCCGTTTCCAATACCGCACGTGGTCTGGCAGTAAGGTTAGCCAATGGGAGCTTATTTTCGGGCCCCAAAAAATGAGATTGTCCAAAAGCGGGCTGTTGGTGTGGACCGCGCCGAAACAGCCGACCCCGGGGAATCCGGTCCTTATCCGTGTGCGCAATAAGGCGGGGGGTGAAACCTATTTTCATTCGATTCTTTAAACACAAACCCCTGGAGCAGGGGATGCCGTCTATTTGCCAGACCCTGCCTCGCTTGTTTGTCAAAACAACCTGCCGGTTATGGGGTCTTCTCCTCATGGGGACCCTGGCCGCCGTGTCGGGCCTCCTTACGGCCGCGTCCGCGAAAACGGCGCCGCCCCAGCGGGCCTTGACCTCGGAGACCATCAATCGTCTCAAGGAAGCCACGGTATTTATTCAAACCCCATCCGGATCGGGGACCGGCTTCTTGGCGCGTTTGGATGGCGACGGGGTCTTCATCGTCACCAACAACCATGTCATTTCCGAACGGATAGACTACCTCGTCGGAGAAACCACGCGAGCCTATGACGAGGTGGATGTGGTTTTTTTCAGCGGCGCCCCGGGCGCTCAAAAGACCAAGGCGCGTGTCTTCGCCACCTTTCGCAGCGCGGACCTTGCCCTGCTTCAATGCGAAACCACGCCTTCCGGCGTAACGCCGCTGGTTTTCGATTTTCAAAGCGTCCCTTTCGAAACCATGTCGGTGTTGGCGGCGGGTTTTCCCTTTGGCGAGGACCTGAGCGGGGGGCAATTTCCCTCACCGACGATTGTGAAGGCCAATGTGTCGAGCCTGCGCTACAGCCATGCGGGTGAGTTGGAATCGGTGCAATTGGATACCAATTTAAATCCGGGCAACAGCGGTGGCCCCATTCTGGGTGAATCGGGAAAAGTGCTCGGCGTAGCCGTGGCCGCCATTCGCGGTACGGACATCAGCTTCATGGTTCCGGCCCGTGATATGCGGCGGTTCATCGACGGCGCCATCGATTATTTGTCGCCGAGCTCCATGAAATTTGATTACGCCAAGGATCAGGTAAATCAGGATTTGGTCGTGGTCTTTGCCGATCCCTTCCGCCGCATTGCCCAAGTGGGTTTCAACCGTCTGACCAAACCCCCGGACAAAAGGGATTTGACTCCGCCCTTTCGCGCTCTGGGTGAGCCCATGCAGTTGTACAAGAACAGCGCCACCCAGCAGATCATTGTCAAAATGGTGACCTCCAGGAGCGGAAACCGCGCCTACTGGTATCAGAGCTGGATCCGCCACAAGAATTCCGCTGAACGGGTTTACCACGCGCCTTTCGCACCCGGCTTCGAGGCCCGGGATGCGCCGAGACCCAGCGTGCCGCCGCCGAGAGCCAAACCCAAGGATGAGGATGTGTTACCGCCCCCGAGACCCCTGCCGGCGGGTCTCGAGCCCGTGGCGGAGCTCGACACCAGTTGGCACGAGCGGGCTCGGGCAGCCATCGGCGAGGGCCTCACCCTGGATACTCCAGGACCCTTGAAATCGGCGTTCATGGCCGGGAACGGCCGCTTTTTGGTGGGGACCTTGGCGCATTTCGGCACCATTGTAGTGTTTGATTTTAAAAGAATGGCTTGGACCGGATTTTTTCCCGCTGTGGGCCGGGTGCATGTCGCCGCGGGCGCCAATCGTTTGGTCATCTATCGAGAATTGGAAAACAAGTTCGAAATCTATGACCTGGACAGCATGAGGAGACTGCGGGAGCTGGAGAACCCCATGCCGTGGCCCTGCTATGCCCTGGGAATGGGTTCCGCCAACGGGCGCCGGCTCTTCACGGCATACTTGGAGGGTGACAGAAAGTTCCATCCCTTTTTACTGGACACCGAATCCCTGGCGCTGGTTCCCCTCGACCCGCCGCCAGGACCTTTATTTGGAGCCGGCAGCATGGGGCGGTTGCACTTTGACCCGGCCGCGGAGGTTGGTCTCTTCAAACCCGAACGCCACGGGAACCGACTTTTCAAACTGAACGCGACACGCGTGACGGAAAGTGGAAGGGGCGCTTGCTTCGACAGGCATTTCCAGCAGGTAAAGGCCTCGGGTCTGTATTCCTGCAAGACCAAGTATTATTTTAGGAATCAGGAAAAGTTTCGGGCTCAGGACGCCGATTTCCTCGTATTTGCCGAGGATGGGGACGCCTTTCTCATTTTTCCAAGAAGTCAGGGCGGGGCAAAGGTTTTACCCAAACCCACCCTACACTCCCCGGCGGATAATCAGAAGATGGCCCGCTTAAATCTGGAGATTCCCAAACGCCAACTGAATTCCAGTAACCAATGGGGTAGGCCGATCTATTTTTTCCAGCAAGCTGGATTCATCGCCTACTTTGGCGCATACATGGAAAACATCACCATGGTTCCCTTCGATCTGAAGCAAACCTTGAGCGATCAGCACGGCGGCGCTTATTTGTTCGGCCTCAGTTCCTCATTCGGTCAAGCCTACATGGGAACCGCCTACCGCCAGCGCCTTCGGCATGCCAGCGATGGCAAAGCCTCCTACCAGTTGATCGAGGGACCCCAGGGTCTGATTTTAAGCGCCAAGGGCGTGATGGTTTGGGCCAATCCCTATCCGGAAAGAGAAGCGGGTTTCCACACCATTCGCTACCGTATCGGCAGCAGGAATGCTACCGCCGATTATTCTTTTTCCTTGTATGTGGATTAACGGATTTTTGGTTCTTGGCTGATCGATGCTGAATTGGGACGGAAGCCCCAGGCCTATTCCCGGCCGCTCCAACCCGCGGGATCGATGCCCGTCACTCGGCAGGATCTCCAGGTGGGACAGGGATATCCGGCTTATTGCCGGGTTGAGGGATTAACGTCAGCGGGTAGGATGCGGAGGGCAATTTCGAGAGTTGACCTGACAGGTTCGCTTCCTTTTTTCTTGATATTGGCGTCTGCTTTCTCTCAAACTATAGCTGTAGCCAATCGTCCCGGAACAGACCGGGACAACCCGTGGAGGCGTGGAAATGATAAAAATCCGGCCCGCGGCGGAGCGGGGCAAATCCGAGCTCTCCTGGTTGAAGAGCCGTTTCAGCTTTTCTTTCGCGGATTATTACGATCCCGATCATATGGGGTTCGGCGTTTTGCGTGTAATCAACGAGGACCATATTGCGCCCGCGAGCGGCTTCGGGGCCCATCCTCACGACAACATGGAGATCCTCACCTATGTGCTGGCGGGCGCTCTTGAGCACAAGGACAGCATGGGCAATGGGTCGGTCATACGGCCAGGGGATGTGCAGCGCATGAGCGCGGGTACGGGCGTGCTTCACAGCGAGATGAACCCCTCTTCCGAGCAAGAGGTTCACCTGCTGCAGATTTGGATCCTCCCCGAGCGGCGCGGGCTCCAACCCGGATACGAACAAAAGCATTTTGCATCCGAGGAGAAGCGGGGCCGCTTGCGATTGGTGGCTTCACGGGAAGGCGAGGCCGGTTCGGTGGCCCTGAATCAGGATGTAAAGCTGTACGCGGTTCTCCTGGACGGCGACGAGGCCGTTGAACACGCAATCGAACCGGGTCGCGATGCCTGGATACAAGTGGCGCGCGGGGAGGCGCGGCTTAACGGCGCCCGATTGAAGGCGGGCGATGGCGTGGCTGTTCGCGGAGAAACCCCGCTCGTCCTAGACCAGGGCGCGGGCGCGGAACTGTTGCTCTTTGATATGGCGCCGAATCCCTGAAATCTGTCCCAGTTTACAAGTTTTCACAAATTTTTGCCGCGGGTTAAACTCTTACCGACGCGAGGATGCTAGATTGAGGGCATGCCGTGAGATTCCTTGGCTGGAACGCCGCGCAAGCCGGGGCTTCCACCCGTGGCGTTTTCCGGGAAGTTGAAGAAAAGGGAGCGTGTCAGATGGGAAAGTGTTTCGCCTGGTTCCTTATCATGGCCCCGGTGGTACTAGTCGCGCAGGACTTTGATGTGACCAAAATTTCCTCGGTGTACCAACCGTCCGGGATGGAGCGAGTGAAAGTGGTTTCAGAAACCTTTAAAAAGGCGGATGACGTGGAGCTGCGCGTGGACATCTACTACCCTCCGGAAACCGACTCCAAAACCGCACAGCCCGTCGTGGTTTTCAATAATGGCGTGGGCGCCATGAGCATTCCCGACTGGCGCATCTACGGTGATTGGGCGCGATTGGCGGCCGTCCATGGCCTGATCGGCATCAATTACCAGAGCAGAAGAGGCCAAGCCATGGAGGATGGCGAGGATCTGCTAGCGTTTCTGCGCGAACGGGGCGCCTCCCTGGGCATAGATGCTGACCGCGTGGGGATTTGGACCTGTTCCGGCAATGTGACCGTGGGTTTGCCGCTGATGATGGCGCCCGAGCGCGATTTCATACGCTGCGCCGTCATCTACTACGGCATGCCCGATACATTGCCCGAACCCCGGTCCGATTTGCCCATCCTGCTGGTGCGCGCCGGGCTGGATACCTTTTCGTTGAACCGCAACATCGGACGCTTCATCCACCAGGCCGTAGAACGCGACCTGCCCCTGGAGTTAATTAATTTTGTAGACGGCCATCATGCCTTTGACGCGGTCGATGACACGGAGCAATCTCGGGAGATCATCCGGCGGACCTTGGACTTCCTCAAACAGAACCTTTCACGGGATTTGTCGCGTCCGGCCGCGCTTACCAGCATCGGAATGTACAGCATGCTGGAGCGAGGCCAAACCGAAGCGGCCCTGAACGCCCTGGCCGAGGCTGCCGGGGTCGCGGATAAAGGCGCTTTGAAGACGCCGTTTCACGGCAGGATTCCCTCCCTTTTCAACCTGGACGAAACCGCGCGGGCCTTGATTCGCGCGGAGGAGTGGGAGAGCGCCAACGCTCTGATCACGGAAACGCTCAAGCTGTTTCCCAACTCTCCGGTGAGCCTGCAAACGCGGGCCGAATGGAATCTGGAACAAGGCCGCATCGGCGAGGCCATCGCATCCGGCCGCGAGGCGCTTGCCGCCTTGAAGGATGCGGAAATGCGGGATTCCTGGCGGGACTACTTGCAAAAGCAGATTGCCGGTTTTTTGCAGGACCTAGGCCAAGATGCGGCGGAGGGTGGGAGGGAGGCGTCCTCCTTTCCCGCCAACGCGGCCGGCATTACCCTGGATGGAACGCTGGACGCGGCCGAGTGGGGCGAATTCGACGAGGAATCCGTGGCCCGCGGCGGCCTGGTTAAATTCCGCCAGGATAAAGATCACCTCATCATCGGCATCAAGTCGAACCTGCGCAGCGTGGGGCATGTCTACCTTTTTGATGGCGAGCGAATCCAGGTGCTGCACGCCTCCGCTTCCCTGGGGAAAGCCGTTTACGCCAAGGAGGGGCGCATGTGGAAACGGCAATCCGATTTTGAGTGGGCGGTTCGCGATCCGCGCATTCGCGAGCGTCTCAACATTTCCACCGATCATGGCGAGGAACAGCAAGCTTACCTTGCTGAACAGGGCTGGCTGGTCAACACCATGATGATGGGGGAGGAGAGCGAGATCGAAATCATGCTCTCCAAGAAGATTCTGGGCGAGGGCACGCGGCTTGCCCTAGGGTTCCACCATCGGGATGCGCGCGGGCGGCAGAATATCGTGCATTTCCCCAGCGGCGCGAACGTGGCGCCGCCAGCCTACGAGGAACCGCTCTTCTACGGCAGTGCTCCGGAAACCGCGTCCTTCCGCACCAAGAACTGGCTGGAGGTCAGCCAGTTAATTGGAGCGCCTGGGGATTAGCCGTCGCCGCCTCTATCGACCCAAACACGAAAAAGCCACCTCAATTCGCAAAAAACGGCTGGTACGCCTCTCGTTTCCGCATTTCGGCCTCGACCTGTTTCGGGCTCAGG
Organism: Acanthopleuribacteraceae bacterium; assembly: GCA_041940685.1. Lineage (GTDB taxonomy): Bacteria > Acidobacteriota > Holophagae > Acanthopleuribacterales > Acanthopleuribacteraceae > JBGTRP01. The sequence goes on along the minus strand of JBGTRP010000317.1, from coordinate 246 downwards.
TAGAAGATATCGAGCCAGGAGTCCGCCTTTGTCTTGGTGCGGCCACCGCGAATTTCCGCCGACCAGTAGTAAAGCTGCCAGCCCAATCCGTGTTCAATGGCGCGCACATCCGTCTCCCGCTCGAATCGAATCTGGTATTTGCGGAACAAAAAGCGGAAACCCACCCAGGCCATTTGCGGCAGGGATTTGCGAACATAGAAGGCGGTGTGGCCGAGTTCGTGGCCGATTCCGCCCACTCGGCTGTTA
>JBGTRP010000316.1:0-7878 GCA_041940685.1 Acanthopleuribacteraceae bacterium | reverse complement strand
TCGAAGCCGACGCCGTGCGGCGGCGCCATCCGGCCGCCCGAGAAGCCGGCCGCGCGGCACGGCGCCGCCCCGATCCCGGTCCGGTAGTTGGCCTTCACCCGGAAGAGGTGGTTCTAGAGCTCAGCCGCTACCTTGCCTCCAATCCAAGGGAATGGGATTCTCTGTTCTTCCCGGGGATCTCGGATGGGAGCGCGCTTTGGGTGGCCGCGGTGCGCTCGTTTGGCGGTCACGCGCAAGTTTTCCGAGGTCCCGCCACGGTTCGGCGCGTAGCAGACCTAAGCGAGGGGATGGATGGATTTTTGGCCAACCGCAGCCGCAAGTTTCGCGAAAACCTGCGTCGCGACCTGAGGAATGCGGGCGAAGCAGAGCCCAGTTATCGTTATTTTCGGGAATCCATTTCGCGGCCAAAAGCGGAACATTTCTTCAAACGCCTGATGGCCATCGAGGCGCGCGGTTGGAAGGGGCGAGGCGGAGAGGGCGTAAACCATGGTCCCATGTACGAGTTTTATCGCCGTTTGATGACCGTGCTCGGTCCGGTCGGTTGTTATCGCGCTGTAGTCCTTTCGATCGCGGATCGCGAGGTGGGGTACATCCTCGGCGGCGTGTTGGATAGCGTATATCGCGGTTTTCAATTCAGTTTTGACAGCGATTACAGCCATTTAGCCCTCGGCAACCTGCTGCAACTCAAGATGATCGAAAACCTCTGCGAGGAAGGAGTTCAGCGCTATGATCTGGGCATGGAAGCCCATTACAAACGCCACTGGGGCGAGATCCGCTTCGAAACCAATTCCCTTCTCATCCGCCGCTGATGGGGCCAGGCCATTTTGTGGAATTTCACCTGGCATTTTTTTAATTGCCAGGGTAGCCTGGCATTAGCCCGCCGACGGCCGTTCCGAAAAAGCTAGGTTTGATTCACCCAAAGCATCTTCCGGGGAAAGTCACTCCTGGCAGTTATCGCTCATCCTTTCGAGGTCCGGATTTCTCCATAAGGGCCTGGAGATGGGGTTTTTGTGGTTCGGCTCGCCTGAAGCCGGAATCATGAGTATGTATACAAAAAATGGCCTGGCCCCAATCACCCATGGAAAAGAGCAATAATTGGCGTGCGGGTCTTTAAGGCAAGATTTCCGATTGAATCTTGGTGACGATGACTGGGCCCTCGGTTTTCTCTTGGGTTGGTTCCTCATCCTCCGGCAACAGACGCGCCTCGACACGGCGGATCAGGTTCGGCACATCGAGGCGAGCCATCTCCAGTGATTCGACGCGCTGGCCATGATCGACCCAATGATCCTCGATAGCCATTATTTCCAGGTTGGAAGTATCGTAACCCTTGCGATTGGCATGCTCCAGCACCGCGGCGCCAAAGCCACCGGCCCGCACATGGTCTTCCAGGGTGAAAACAAATGGTTGTCTCCCGAACTCGCGCCGCAATAACACATCGTCAAGGGGTTTGGCGAAACGGGCGTTGACAACGGCCAGTTCCAGGCCGTGATTTTCAAGGATGGCCGCGGCAACATCCAGGGCCGGGTACACCATGGCGCCATACGCGATTAAGCAGCCATCGCTTCCGTTTCTAAGGGTTTCCGCTTCACCGGTCTTAAAGGGCTTGATGGGGATCTCCGCCTCGGGCAAGGGCGTTCGCGTGCGCGGATAGCGGATCGCGGAAGGGCCCGGATGCTGCTTGGCCAGGCGCATCATTGCGCGCAACTCACCGCCGTCGCGCGGCGCCATGACCATCATATTAGGGAACATGCGACAATAGGCGATATCGAACACGCCGTTATGGGTTGCACCGTCAGGACCTACCAGACCCGCGCGGTCCAAACACATGATCACGGGCGCGTTGATGAGGGCCACCTCTTGAAAGATCTGGTCGATCGCCCGCTGCATGAAAGTGGAGTACACCGCGCAAATGGGAATCTGCCCGCCAAGGGCCAATCCCTGGGCCATGCCCACGGCGTGCTGCTCTGCCATGCCCACATCAAAACACCGATCAGGAAACTCTTGCATGAACTGAACCAAGCCGGTGCCCTCAAGCATGGCCGCGGTAATGGCGATTACGCGCTTGTCCTCCCGGGCCATCTTCATGGCTTCATCCACGAAAACATTGGTATAGGCCGGGCCGCCCTGGCAGGAGAATTCCTTGGGCAAATGGGCGGTTACCCGTTTATGGGGTTTCCCCGCGTGGTAGGCGAGCCGGTCTTCCTTGTAGGAATAACCTTTGCCTTTGGTAGTGATGATATGGAGCACCACGGGCCGCTTAAACGTTTGGCAATCGCGAAGCGAGGCCAGGAGGGTCGGCATATCGTGACCATCGATGGGCCCATAGTAGAAGTATCCAAAGGCCTCGAAAAGTGCGCCGGGATAGATGGTCGGCATTAAACCATGCATGCCATGCTTGAGATAATCGGCCATATCATGGGCAAATTTACCCATTGCGGGAGAGGTTTTTTCTACAGCCTTGACCAAGCGCTTGATATTGCCCTTGGCCGCTCGGTAGCCGTGACCCGCACGCACCTTGGAAAAGTATTTCCGCAATGCGCCGGTCGTGGGGCCGATACCGTGTTCATTGTCATTGAGAATGACAATCAGCGGCAGATTCTCGAAGGTGCCCCCGAAGTTCAGCGCCTCCAAGGCGACACCCTCTTGGAGACCGCCGTCTCCGATCATGGCCACCACCTTGCGGCCATCATTGAGACCCGCGTTTTTAAGTCCTACCGCCAGGCCGATCGCCGTCGTCAAGCTGGTTCCGCCATGGCCGGTTTTTACACGATCGAAGGGGGATTCCTTGGGGTCGGGAAAACCTGAAACTCCATCTTTCTGGCGAATAGAGTACATCTCATCCCGGCGGCCGGTAAGGATTTTATGCGGATAGCACTGGTGCCCCACGTCGAGTATCAGATGATCCCGTTGCTTGAATTCAAAATGATAATGAAGCGCGATGGTAAGCTCCACCACGCCGAGGCCCGAACCGATATGACCGCCGGTGATTTTGGTGAAATCGCGCGTAAAATCACGAATCTCTTTCGCCAGCAGAGGCAGATCAGCTTCATTCAGTTTTTTGAGATCCTGGGGCCCTTTGATCGTATCCAGAATCGCGGTCATAGCTATCGCCCCCCAATTTTCGAAGGCCCACACCCCGGCAGGACTTCATGTTAGCCCTGTTTGCCATTCCTCACAACCCAAAAGCGAGGAAAGTTGGGGGCCGGGTATTTGGCCTCCGAATATTTCTTTTGATGGCCTGGCCCCATTCGTCCCCGGGGTTTCTCGCCGAGTTAGGCAACCGGAAGGGGCCGTGTTTGTTCGTTATTCTCTTTGGGATGGGAACTATCGCTACCTTCGGCGGGCCGCCTATCCCGAGATTTTTTTACTTCAGATATGGAAAACAAGTCCTGGTCTATGGAGAGTGAATAAATATTTGCGGTGACAATTTCGTCGCCACGAATGACCTTTTCAAAATCATCGATCGCCAGGCCCTCCCCTTCCTGAAAGGACTCCCTTTCATCCACTTGGGCTTCCATCTTTTTGTAGATCTCCAAATATTGCGTGGTCAGGGTCAGGGCGTGCGTGTCTTGCGACCGGTGGCCGCTCACCGCCGGCAGAATGCGGATGTATTGGTTTCCCCCTTTTACCAGGTAGGTGGTCCTCAGGGGCCATCCAATATAAACCTTGCCGTTTTTTAAGGATATGGACACCATACGAGAGGAGGACATTGCCTTTTCCATGAGCTTTTCCAGATGATTGCCATATTTGTCGATTAGTATTTCCGAGGCAATGTTTTCATCTAAAAAGTAATTTAAAATTTTAGGCAGGGCTTTCCCCCAAAAAATAGTGACCAAAAAAACGGCTAGCCCGGGAATCATGGGCATTTGATGCAGGATATGCTTGGTAAGAAAAGATTCCAGCCGGTTATCGAAAAGAAAGGAGAGGGCTTGCAACTGGGTTAAGAAATCCAACACAACAAAACTTAACCAGGAAAAAAGAATGAGGACAATACCCCAAAAGGCCGACTCAAAAAGAAGTCGCTGCCCTTCCACACGGGCGATTTCCCATTTGGTGAGGTAAAAGTCTCTGCTGAAAATATAACCCGCGGTCAATGCAATGAGAAAAAGAGGGGCGAGGTTTTTTATATCCATGGCGGGTTACGAACTGACTTTAAAAGATATATCGGCCTTCATAGCTTTTTAATGATCGGAAAAAAGTTTTTTATCGGATATGTTCTCGGTCAATTTCTCTAATTGATTTCTAAATGTTTGGTCCTTAATTAAATCGCTGGTCAAAATATACTGGCTACCATCCTCGGGAGATACGTGGATCTTGACTTTTCCAGTTTGATTTTCCGTTTTTTTGGGGATTCTGAACAACCACGCCATCACTGGCCTCCCAGGTAACCAATATAACTCTCAGCAATCGAGTTTGGCAAATGTTGAGGATTCAGTAGGGTTTTTGCGAACCGACCGCGGTGCAAAAGATGGCCTGGCCCCATTCGGTAATGATGGCCTGGCCCCGGTCGGGGGATGGGGTCTGATGCCTAGAAGGGGGGGCGATGGCGGATGATCTTGGCGTCCACGTAATAAATGACATCCTCGGCGACCGAGGTCGCCATATCGCCGATGCGCTCCAGGCAGCGGGAAACCGAAAGCAGGTTGAGCTCGGTATGAGAGATCTTTTTGTCGGTCTGTTGGATGCTTTCGGAAACCACGCGATGGTGACGGTAGTGATAGCGGTCAATCTCATCGTCCATTTTGATGACCTCTCGAGCCTTGTCGGCATCCTCTTCAAGCAGCGCGTCTAAAGCCATGCCCACCATTTTCTGGGTGTTCTGCCCCATTTGCATCAGGTCCATCTTGGAGTCGTTGACCTGTTCCTTGCTGACCCGCTTGGTTTTCTGGGCGATGCTCTCGGCCAGGTCGCCCATATGCTCCAATTCGTTGTTGACCTTTAGAACCGAAACAATAAAACGCAAATCCCGGGCAACGGGTTGGTAAAGCGCCAAGATTTTAAGGCAACGCTCCTCGATTTCCACTTCCAACTTATCAATGGCGTCATCGCCCTTGCGCACCTCGCGGGCCAAGTATTGATCCCCTTCCCGCAAACTGAGCAGGGCTTTTCCGATGGCTTCCTCGACCATTCCGCCCAATTTGGCCGTTTGCGTTTTGAGGTTTCCCAGCTCCCGGTGAAAATGCTGTTTCATGGCGACCCCTTTTTATCCAAATCGTCCAGTTATGTAATCTTCTGTTCTTTTCTCATTAGGATTGGTAAATAAGATTTGGGTATCGTTGAATTCTATTTGTTCGCCCATATAGAGAAAAGATGTGTAGTCCGCAATTCTCGCGGCCTGCTGCATATTATGGGTTACGATTACCACGGTATATTGTTCCTTGATGTCCAAAATCAGTTTCTCGACCTTGGCGGTGGCGACCGGATCGAGCGCGCTACAGGGCTCATCCATCAGAATCACATCCGGATTGACCGCGATCGCGCGGGCAATGCAGAGCCGTTGCATCTGGCCGCCGGAAAGGCCTAGCGCGCTTTCCTCCAGGCGATCTTTTACCTCATCCCAGAGCGCGGCGCCCTTGAGGCTGCGCTCCACGGTGTCCTTCAACACCTTCTTGTCGTTCACGCCCGCGATTCGCAAGCCGTAGACCACGTTTTCGAATATGGACATGGGGAAAGGGTTGGATTTCTGAAACACCATACCGACCTTGCGCCGGAGCGTAATCACGTCGTAATTGGGGGAATAGATATTCTCGCCATCCACGCGGATCTCGCCATCGATCCTGGCCGTATCCACCATGTCGTTCATGCGGTTGAGACATCGCAACAGCGTGGACTTGCCGCAACCGGAAGGGCCGATCAGGGCGGTGACCTTGTGTTTGGGAATCCTCATGCTGATATCGCACAGGGCTTGTTTATCCCCGTAAAACAGGTTGAGATTCTCTACATTGATGAGGATTTCCGTATCCAGAGGAAAAGCAAAGTCGGACAAAGTCCCCTCCTATGCCTATTAGCTTATCAAAAATCACAAAACCGGTGACGGAGTCCCGGGCCCCCTCCGTTCAAATTCAGAATACACGCGCCCACCGACTTCATCCATTTTCGGATCAAAAGGCGGCGAGGGTATAGCGCTTTTTCATGCGGTTACGCAGATACATGGCCAAAAAGCTCATACCCAACACCAGGACGATTAACAGCAAGGTAGTGATGTACACCATGGGCTTGGCGGCCTCGACATTTGGAGACTGGAATCCAACGTCAAAAATATGGAAGCCGAGATGCATGAACTTGCGCTCCAGGTGAAGATAGGGAAATTGATTTTCCACGGCGAGGGACGGCACAATTTTCACCACGCCCACCAGCATCAGCGGCGCCACCTCGCCCGCGGCGCGCGCGATCGCGAGGATCAGCCCGGTCAAAATACCCGGAGTGGCCATGGGCAGCACCACCCGCACCAGCGTCTGCAACTTGGTTGCGCCCAAGGCGAGCGAGCCGTCCCGGACGCCCTGTGGCACGGAGCTGAGACCCTCCTCGGTAGAGACGATCACCACGGGAACGGTCAACAGCGCCATGGTCAGGCTGGCCCACAGCAGCCCTCCGGTTCCAAAGGTGGGAATCGGGAGGCGCTCGGGAAAAAATAAATCGTCGATGGTGCCGCCGATGCCATAGACAAAAAAGCCCAAACCGAAGATGCCGTACACGATGGAGGGCACGCCGGCAAGGTTGTTCACCGCGATACGGACGAGATTGACCAGCCAGCCCTCCTTGGCGTACTCGCGCAGGTACACGGCCGCCACCACGCCTAGGGGAACGCCGAACAAACTCATCAGCATCACCATCAACACGGTCCCGAAAATTGCGGGAAAAAGTCCGCCCTCGGTGTTTGATTCACGGGGATAATCCAGCAACAGTTCCTTGATTTTGGAAAAGTAGAGGCCCAGCTTGGAGAAAAGATTCATTTGGTTGGGCCGGTACACCCGCACGATATCCATCAGGGCAATTTCATTGGTTCGTCCCTGGCTGTCTTCCACGATCACGACATTTTCGCGCAGTTGACGGCGCCGCAAATCCAATTGCGCGTTCAGCTTGTCGAAGGCTTCCTGCTTCGCCCGCCGACGGGCGCGCAGGCTGCTTTGGGCATCGGAACCCTCTTCCGCCTTAAGCAGTCGGAGGCGCAACGACTCCATTTCTTTGCTGACCTGACCCAACTGGCCTTGTAGACCTTCGAGTTCCTCAAGGGGCCGTCGAAGGCCGGCAAGGCCCTCGTTCAGAGCGGTCCAAGGAGAACGCGTCCCGCTCGGTGCGGCCACCGCTTCCTGTAACTGAACTTCTTTGACCAAGCCGATAAAGTTGCCCTTCTCGACCCGCTCGAAAAGGGCGATGTCCTCGGGGTAGGTTTTCTCTTGCAGCGTTTCACTGGAGACCCAGCGATAGTCCAATCCATAGAGATCTCTATTTCCCAGGTAGAGTTGGAGCTTGCGGTCCTCCTTGTTGGTGTCGGTAATCGCGCCGAAGAGGCGGGACCCGTCCTCAAAGGCGAGCGCGGCGATATCGGGCGCCCAGAAGGTTCGCAGCCCGTTGACGGCAACCACCACGACCAGGGTGAAAAACAGCAGCAGCACGATGCCGCTGGAGGCCGCGCAGGCCCAAACCCAGGGGTCGCCCTTTCTCAGATACTCCCGAAATTCCGACATGCTAGGAGGATCGGTTCGCTGCGCATCGGTCACGGGCAAACCTCCCCAACCCGGCAGAGATGCGCGCGAGTCAAGTCGGGACATAGGACGGTCTCATTTGGTCTCGCGCCCGCGCCCTGAAGCCCTGGAAGGTTCATCATCATTACCCTACCCCAATTTACAGATTCTTATATTTTTTGCGCAACCGAAC
>JBGTRP010000315.1:0-7883 GCA_041940685.1 Acanthopleuribacteraceae bacterium | reverse complement strand
TCCAGCACCTTAACCACATCTTTTAGAAAGAATACGCCATTGCGCTGTAACAGTTCCTCCGGCGTCCAGGTAGGATCCACGGTGAGTAGGGACATTTCATCCTCGGCGAACACCGAGCCTTCGGGTTCATTATTCCTGTTCTTCATGAGTTACTCCCCTTTACAAATGAATATTCAGCCCGTAATCGCCATTCAGGAATTGGCGCGGTCTGATGGAAGTCCGGAGGACATAAAAATTCGAATGCCAAGATGCATCGCGAAAATTCATAGCTTCCGGCCTGGCTTCCAAACAGGGCTGTTTAAATACACAAGTGTTTTTTTCCAAGAGAATGTCTCATCCAATTTTTAGAAATTTACATTGCCCACTTCATTTCACGCCACAATAGGTTCTCAACACTCCGCGGCCGCGGACGATTAGACAGATTCCTTCCGCCCATGATCTCCTACCTTGGGTCCGCGAAGGAGATGAGTCGGATCACTAGGTTGAATCGGCGCAAAGGGGTCTGGAGTTGCCCGGCAACCCTTTCCCTTTCACGAAATTAGGCCAAACCGAGCCAGGGTTTGGCCTCTTGCTCACGCCGCAAAAGTAACGGCGCGCCTAGTAAGGATCACGGTGACTGAGGATAGGCTGCCGGTCCCTCTGCCGCGATGCGGATTGGCGAACCCGCTGAAACCCGTATCGATTGCCTTCCGCCTTTGGCAACCCTGAGTTCCAAAGCGGACCGGATGTTCCCCGATGGCCGAAGTTGGCCTTGCCATCAGGTCTCGGCCAGTTTGCGGTTGCGCAACCATTGGAAGGGCCGGCGAGCCTGGCGGCCGGTCCAGCGGAAGAGACGGCCCAAAGTCAGGCGCAGCTTATGGCTGGCCACCACGATAAAGGGCAGGCCAATCAGCGTCAGCACGGTGGAGGAAGCCAAGCCGCCCATCACGCAACGGGCCAGAGGGAAATAATAGGCGCCCCCAATGCCGGAGTTGCCGATGGCCATGGGCACCAAACCAATGATGGTGGTGGAGGCGGTCATCAGAATGGGACGGATGCGCTCGTGGGCCGCCTCGCGAATCGCTTCTTCGAGAGGCATTCCGCTCGCCCGGTTCTGGTTGAAGCGATCCATGAGGATGATGCCGTTGTTGACCACGATTCCAATAAGGATCATGATTCCGATCATGGCCATGATATCCATTTCCGTGCGGGTGAAGAACAGCACCCAACCCACGCCGACCATGCTGAATAAAATGGTGGAAAAAACCACAAAGGGTTGGGTGAGCGACTCAAATAGACTGGCCATCACGAGATAGACCAGAATGAGGGCCAGCATCAGGTTGAGCAGCATGTCCGCCATTTCGTTTTCCTCGCGCAGGATGCGATCGCTCCAGGACCAGCTCACGCCCGCGGGGAATTGGTAGGCATCCAAGCGCGCCTCGATTTCCTTGATCATGTCGGAATAGGCTTCGCCCTCGTAGGTGGCGCGAACCACCTGGCGCGCCTTGCGGTCGACCCGGGTAATGACATTGGGACGGTCCTTGAGTTCGAACTTGGCCAGGGAGCCCAGCTTCACGCCGTTGTTGAGGGTAATGCCGGAAATATCTTCAATGGTGGCCCGGTCCTCGATACGCAAGCCGAGGGTGACCTCGGTTTCCCTTTCGCCATGATGAAAACGGGGCAAATAGGTAGAGCCGAGGGTAAAGCCAAACACCTGCGCAATGGTGTCCGGGTTGATGCCGTAGAGATTTGCCTGTTCGCGGTCCACGGAGACCTGAAGCTCCTTTTTGCCGCTCCGCTCGCCCGAGCGGATGTCGAACAGGCCGGGAATGTCCTCGATCATACGCGCAATTTTTTCGCCCTCTTCCTTGAGAATGCGGGTTTCCGTTCCGAAGAGCTGTACCTGGACCGACTGGTTGCTGTCGTTGTCATCGTCGCCGAAAACAAAGGAGACGCCCGGCACTTCCGGCACTTCCTCGCGTATGGTGTTGCGGATTTCCTTGTAACGCGCAAAAGGCATATGCTCGTCTTCGAAGAGGATGGTGGTGGCGCCCTCGTTCTCCTGCATCCAGGAGTAAATAGACTTCAGCCCCCATTCCTCGCGCTTGCTCTCCAGATAGGCCTCTACCTTGTCCACGGCTCTTTCCACATCGGAAACAAAAAAGAAATCGTGGAATTCGTACTCCATGTAAAGGCGGTTGTTCTTGTAGCTCGTGCCCTTGAAACGGTTCAATTGCCCGAAGGGAAAAATGACCGACGCCACTACCAGTAACAAGGCCACCATGGTCCACCAAGGATGGCGCATGCTGCGGTCCAGAAGACTGCCATACCAGCCGATGAGCTTCATCTGCTTGGGTTTGGCCGCCGACGACTTGGAGCGCTTGAGAAAACGGGAGGCAAAGAGCGGAATCACGGTGGTGGACACCAGCAGAGAGCAAATGAGCGTGATGGAGATGGTGAGACCGATCGCGCCCAGCCAGACGGCGAGTTCGTTGTTATCGGAGACCACCAGCGAAAGGAAAACGATGATCGTGGTGGAGGTTGCGGCGATGAGCGCCACCATGACCTCGCGGGTTCCCTGGCGCGTCGCCTCGACCGCGGAATGCCCCTGCAGACTCTTGTTGTAGATGGACTCCAGCACCACGACCGCGTTGTCCACCAACATCCCCACGGCCAGCATCAGCCCCATCATGGTGAGCACGTTGAGGGTGTAGCCCATGGCGTAGAGCGCGATAAAGCTGGCGATAATCGAGATGGGAATGGCGGTAGCCACGATCAAGGTGGCGCTCATCCGGCGCAGGAAAAGGTAGAGCACCAAGATCGCGAACAGGGCGCCGTACATGCCCGCCTGTGTGAGGCCCTTCAAACCGCGCGTGATTTCCTTGGCCTGATCCTGCCACACAAAGAGGCTGATCCCCTGCAGCACGGGATCCTCGGCAATATCGCCCTCGATAGCCGCCATCACCTGACTGGCCACATCCACGGTATTGGCCGTGCTTTCCTTGAACACGTCCAGCGCCAAGGCCTTGTCGCCATCCAAATGGCGGCGGTAGCCGATCGGCGGTTCCTCGTATAGGACATCGGCAATGTCCTTCAGCTTCAGGCCCTGATCCGTGACCACCAAGTTTTCAAATTCTTCCAGGGTTCCGATCTTGCCCTGACCCCGCACGTTGTAGACCAGGCCGTTGGTTTTGATCTTGCCCGATGAGACCGTGACATTGTCCTGAGCCAATCGTTCGATGACCCGGCCCACGTCCACCTGATGCGCGTTGATCTTGTCCAACTTCAACTCGATGGACACTTCCTTGGGCAACACCCCGCCCAGCTCGACCTTGGCCACGCCGGGAATGCGTTCCAAGCGCTGTTTGATGTGCTTTTCCAAAAGGTCGTAGTTCTCGGACAGATCGATGCCAGGGGCGGAGATTCGCCCTTGCACCACGGGAATTTCCTGCGAGTTGAAGCTGAAAATGGACACCTGTCGGATGGCGTCGGGAAGGGTGGGTTTGACTTCCTCGATTTTAAGGCCCAACTCCAGGCGGATCAGGTCCAGTTCCATACCCCAATTGAACTCCATTTGGATGCTCACATCGTCGGCGCTGGTGCGCGAGGTAATCTTCTTGACGCCCTTGAGGGTGGAGAGCGCTTCCTCCAACGGCCGGGTCACCTCGCGCTCCAGTAGCTCCGGGCTCTGGTTGGGATAGGAAACATGGACCACCATGAAGGGAAAATCGACCTTGGGCAGGAACGCGAGCTTCAGTTTGTTGAGCGAGATAACGCCCAGAACCAGGATACAGACCAAGCCCATGAACACGGTCACGGGTTTTTTGATAGACAAATCCCAGATCTTCATGCAGTCACCTCCCGTTCGACCCTCGCGGCCCGTGGTTCGGGTAATTTCAATCCGCGATTCACGGTCCCGTACAACACGGGAATGATGATGAGCGTCAGGAAGGTGGAGAAAACCAGACCGCCGATCACGGAGATGGCCAATGGCGCGCGCATCTCCGCGCCGCTGCCCAGGCCAAGAGCCATGGGGATCAGGCCCAGAACCGTGGTGGTCGTGGTCATGAAAATGGGCCGCAATCTGCGGTTGCCGGCGATGACCAGCGCGTCGTAGAGCGAGCGTCCGTCGCGCCGCAATTGGTTGATGTAATCGATCAGAACAATCGCGTTGTTGACCACGATTCCCGCCAACATCACGAAACCGATCAGGGCGATTACACTGATTTGAAGCCCGGCCAGGTACAGGGCCACCAGTCCGCCTACCATGCCGATGGGTATGGTGAACAGGATAAGAAAGGGGTGAACAAGGGATTCGAACTGGGAAGCCATCACAAGATATACCAGGAAAACCGCCAGCAGGATCATGAGCAAAAGGGAACCGAAGGCGTCTTCCATCTCCGCGCTTTGGCCGCCCAACCGGATATGAGCCTCGGGGAATTGGAGGCGCGCCTCATCCAAAATGGGCTTCAAGGCGACGCCCGCGCTACCCAGATCATTGCCCAACACGCCCGCGCTGATCACCGCGCCGCGCTCCTTGTTGATGCGCTTGATTTGAGAGGGCCCGATTTCGTATTGAATGTCGGCCACGCTGCTGAGGTAAATGGGCCGGCCTTCCTTGTAACCCACGGCCAGGTTATCCAACTGCTGCAGTCGCTGGCGGTCCTTCTCTTCCAGACGGACCATGACGTCCACATCTCGGCCGCTGCGAACGAAACGCGTGGCCATGGTGCCTTGAATCTTGTCGCGCAACAGACCCGCGATGTTGCCGATGGAAAGGCCCAGCTTGGACATGGTTTCCCGGTTGAAGTTGATTTGCACCTCGGGGTTGCCGTCTTCCATGGTGGTCTGAATATCCTTGAGCATGGGGAGTTGGCTCATATCCGCGACCAACTTGTCCGAAACGCGGCGCAGCAGAGCCTGGTCCTCGTTGAAGATCTCAATTTCCACCGGGGTGCGGAAGGTGAAATAGGAAGGCGAGCCGATTTTGTAACTGATCGCGGGGCCACTGGCCAGTTTTTCCCGCAGCAGCGCGACGACCCGTTCGGGGTCCTTCACTTCAGGGTCCACGGAGAAATTGATCTGGGCCAGGTTCTCACCGGTGCGCGATTCCACTCCCTGGTTGAATTCACCGATGTTGGAGAACACCACCTTGACGCCATCGATATCCAGCAATTGCGATTCCACCCACTGAGCCACCTTGTCGGACTTTTGGATGGGCGTGCCCTCCTCGTTTTCCACCAGCACAAAGTAATCGCCCTGGCTCATTTCCGGCACCAGGTTCAGGCCCATGGTTTTCCACAATTGCGCGGCCTGGTAAACCAAAAGCACCGCCAGCACCAGGACCGCGTAACGGAAACGCAGGGCCAGGGTCAGCAGCTTCGAGTAAAGGTTGCCGCGATAGCCCTCGGCCTGGGCCTCCTCGGCTTGTTTGGTGGCCGACTTGCTCGGCGCCGCGGACTTCTTTTTTCTGGTGAACAGGGCGTAGAGCGTCGGCATCAGGGTGAGAGAAACGATGAGCGAGGCCACCAGGGAAAAGGAGACCGTCATGCCCAGGTCGCGAAACAGTTGGCCGCCGATGCCTTCCACGAATACGATGGGAAGGAAAACGACTACCGTGGTCAAGGTAGAGGCGAGCACAGCGCCGCTGACCTGGGACGCGCCCTTCTCGGCCGCGGTTCGGGCGTCTTCCCCCAATTTGCGGCGTACGAAGATCGATTCCAGCACCACGATCGAGTTGTCCACCAGCATGCCGATGCCCAGCGCCAAACCGCCCAGGGACATGATGTTCATGGAAACGCCGAATTGCAGCATCAGGAAGAAAGTCGCGAACACGGAAATGGGAATGGCAAAACCCACGATCAGCGTACCTTTCAGGTCTCGCAGGAAAAAGAGCAGCACCAGGATGGCGATCAAACCGCCCAAAAAGGCGTTGGACTTTACTTCCTCGACCGCGTTTTCAATGAAGGTCGCCCCCATGAAGGTGGTGGACAGGGTGAGCTGGCCCTCGAAATCCTTGCCGAGATCCGCCACGGCCGCGCTCAGCGCGCGCGAAACCTGGACCGTGTTGGCGTCGCCTTCCTTGTAGAAAGCCAATTCCACGCCCTCGACCCCATTGGTGCGCGCGATCAGTTCCTGATCCTTGCTTCCATAGCGGATTTCAGCGATTTCACGCAGGTAGATCTTGCGGTCATCCATGCGACTGACAATGGTTTCGCCAATATCTTCCAGGGTTTGGAACTCATTGAGCGTGCGCACCAGGTAACGGGCCTCGTTTTCGTAGAGCGAACCGCCGGCGCGATTGATGTTCTCCTGGCCCAGCCGCTCGGAAACCTCGGAAACAGAAAGGCCAAAACGCTTTAATGCCGCCTCATCCAGGCGAACCTCGATAATTTCTTCCTTGCCTCCCAGCACCTTGACCGACGCCAGGCCGGGTACGCTGTCCAATCGCTTCTTGAGATCTTCCTGTGCGAAGTAGCGAAGCTCGGTGAGCGGCATATCGCCGGTCACCGATACTTTCATAATGGGGTCCTGGTTGGGGTCGTAGCGCAGGATGCGCGGCTTCTCCACGCCCTCTGGGAAGCGGAGCAAGTCGACCTTCTTGGAGACGTCCAGAATGGCGAAATCCATCTTGCGGCCCCATTGAAACTCGATCGTCACCTGGGAAAGCTCGGGCTTGGAGGACGAACTCACCTTTTTGATATTGGGGATCACGGCGACCGCTTCCTCGATCGGCCTGGTCACCAGGTATTCCACCTCTTCGGGCGCCGCGCCTGAATAACGGGTCTCCAGCGTCAGGGTGGGATAGGACAGATCGGGCAGCAAATTGATCGGTAGTTTCGTCAGGCTGATAAAGCCAAAGGCAATGACGCCCACGGTGATCATACTGATGGTTACCGGTCGCTTAATCGACATTCCAATCAAACTCATTTTGGCTCTCCGTTTCCCAAGTTGCTGGTATCGTTCATCATTTCCGCTGAAAGCTCGCGCGGGGTTCGGGCTCCCCGCGGACGCATTCCCGCCGTCCGGCAAGCCGCCGGCGGATCATGTCGAGAGCCCGAATCGCGTTGAGAATTAAAAAATCAAGGTGGAAGTTGCATCGGTGCGCGAATGGCTACTCATGACGTTTGAAAGGATTGCTTGAGAGCGCGGGCCCCCCCGGTGTGGGACGAGACCCATGTTCCGACTGGCGAACCTGTCGGTTGTTCTCGTTAACTGTTGTCGGCCACGGGCTCGACGGTTTCACCCTCGATTTGAGTCGTGGCCAGCTTGACCTTGGAGCCGGATTTCAGCGATTCCTTACCGGTCAGCACGATGCGGTCGCCACCGCTCAGGCCCTCTTCCACGCTGATGAAATCATCCTCTTCAAGACCGGTTTTCACCGCAACCTTGGTCACCTCGTAGACATTGGCGTCTTCCCCGGTTTTCTTGGCCACGAACACATGGGCGTTCTGGCGGCTATCGAAGACCAGCGCTTTTTTGGGAACCACGCTGTCGGCCACGCGGGTTTGGGTTACGATGCGCAAATGCACGTAGGAGCCGGGTCGGACGCCGGAAGGCGCATCATCAATTGCGAGGGTCACCTTGACGGTTCCGGTCTCCCTGTCGACGATGGGAGAAATTCGCGCCACCCGCGCGGGAAAGGTTTGGTCGAAGTTGTCCTGCTTGCTTAGGAGCGTGGACATGCCAACCTTCAGGTTCCCGGCTTGGGCTTCCGGCAGGAAGACATCGGCTTCCAGGGGATCCAGCGAAGCAAGGGCAAACAATTTTTCCGATGGCTGAATGGTTTGGCCGGCCTCCACGTGACGGGCCACGATGGTGCCGCTGAAGGGCGCGGTCACCCGAGTTTCCGCCAGCTTATGGGCGGCGAGGTCGTAATCCGCCTTGGCCTTTTCGTATTCGTA
>JBGTRP010000314.1:0-7901 GCA_041940685.1 Acanthopleuribacteraceae bacterium | reverse complement strand
GCGATTCCGCCGGTGAAATACGGCGTGTTCCGCATGTAGGCCGCCCCCTTACAGGAGCTTTGCATGAAAAAAGTCCTCATTGCCAATCGTGGGGAAATCGCCTGCAGGATCATCAAAACCTGCCGCGAAATGGGTCTGGCCACCGTTGCGGTTGCCTCCGAGCCGGACCGGAATGCGCCTCATGCAAGAGAGGCCGATGAATACAGGGTGATTGGTCCCGGACCGGTGACCGACAGTTACCTACAGGCGGGAAAAATCATCGAGGTTGCTCTTGAAACCGGAGCGGACGCCATTCATCCCGGTTTTGGGTTTCTCTCCGAGAACGCGGCCTTCGCACGCGCGGTGTCGGATGCAGGCCTGGTGTTCATTGGCCCCGCTGCCGAGGTGATTCAGGCGATGGGCTCCAAAATGGAGTCCAAACGGCTCATGGCCGCCGCGGGCGTTCCCGTGGTGCCCGGTTACCACGGCGAGGAACAAGATGCGGATTCGCTGGCGAAGCGGGCCGAGGAAATCGGATTTCCCGTGTTGATCAAGGCCTCCGCGGGTGGCGGGGGAAAGGGGATGCGCGCGGTTTACGAGCCCGGCCGGTTTCGAGAGGAATTGGGCGCAGCCAAACGGGAAGCGCGGGCCGCTTTCGGCGATGACAGCGTATTGCTGGAGAAGTATTTGGAGCGTCCCCGCCATATTGAGTTTCAGGTATTCGGGGATCAGCGGGGTAACCTGGTCCATCTCTACGAACGCGAGTGTTCGATTCAGCGGCGACATCAAAAAATCTTGGAAGAAACGCCCTCGACCGCACTCGATGGGCCCCTGCGCGCGCGCATGGCGGAGGCGGCGCTCGCCGCGGCCGGCGCGGTGAATTACTCCAACGCGGGCACCGTTGAGTTTATGCTCGATACCGATGGCTCCTTTTATTTTTTAGAGATGAACACCCGCCTTCAGGTAGAACACCCCGTGACCGAGATGTTGACAGGGCTGGATTTGGTTCGCTGGCAGATCATGGTGGCTCGTGGCGAGCCCCTGCCGATGAAACAATCGCAAATCACCGCGCGGGGCCACGCCCTGGAGGTTCGTGTCTACGCGGAGGATCCGCAACACGGGTTTTTGCCGCAAACGGGCCGGTTGATCCGCTACCAGGAGCCCGAGGGTCTCGGGGTTCGGGTCGATAGCGGGGTTGCGGAGGGTGACGAGGTCTCGATTTTTTACGATCCCATGCTCGCCAAACTCATCACCTGGGCCATGACCCGTGAGGACGCGATCCACAAAATGGAACACGCGCTTATGGCCTACTGTATTCACGGCGTGAAAACCAATTTGTCCTTTCTCAAGGCGATCGTCACCGAGGCCCATTTTCAACGGGGAGAAACCTATACCGACTACCTGAAAAACCACATGCCGGCCTCGGAGCCGTCTCGGGAGCTCGTGGAAACCGCCCTGGCATTAACGGCGGCGGCTGGCGCCGCACCTGGGTCCGAGCCCATGGCCGTCAGCCGAAGCCAAGATCCCTGGGATTGCCTGAATGGATGGAGGATGCGCGCATGAGGCAGCGTTTCAAGTACGGTGACCGGGCGTTTCGGGTGGACCTGCTGAGCGGGGACCCGCCGCGGGTGCTTTTGGTCGAGGGCGACGAAACACTTGAACTGACGCCGTCTATCGATCTCGGGGAGTCCCGTGGGAGGATTCCCTGGAACGGCGTGACCCTGCCCTATTTCGTTACCGCGGACGCCAAGGGCGTTTGGGTTACCTTGGCGGGGCACAGCTTTTATTTGGAGAAAATTAAATCCCGCCGCGCCGCCCAAGAGGACCATGTGGGATTTGCCGCGCCCATGCCGGGCAAGGTGATTCAGGTCGCCGTGGAGCAAGGCGCGCGAGTGGAGCGGGGCCAGGTGCTGGTGATTCTGGAGGCCATGAAAATGGAACATCGCATCGAGGCGCCGGCCAACGGCCGTGTGACCGTGTTGCATTGCAAAGAGGGCGAATTGGTGGATCTCGGTTTTCACCTGTTGGAGTTTGAGGCGGGCGAGGAATCCGAGGCGAAAGAGAACTGAGATCTCCAGCAGCCGCCGATGATCTCATCCCAGCATGCGCAGGTGTTGCCGCATCTTGGTCACGGAATCAAAACGCTGGTCGGGCCTCTTCTTGGTGGCTGTACGGATGGCTTCTTCCAGCTCTTCGGGTATTTGGGCGTTGCGGGAGCGCATCTCGGGCAACTCCGTGGCCAGGTGATGTTTGAACAACTCAACCAGGGTTTTCCCCGAGTAGGGCAAGGCGCCGGTAAAAATTTCGTACATCATAATGCCCAGGCTGTAGATGTCCGCGCGCGCATCGATCGGCGCCCCCTGGAACTGTTCCGGCGGCATATAGGCCGGTGTGCCGGACACCGCGTTGGTGCCCGCCGCTTCCAGGCTGGCAACCCGCGAAACCCCGAAATCCATGATCTTGATTTCGCCGCGCGCGTTAATGATCACATTATCCGGTTTGATATCGCCGTGAATGACCTTGGCCTCGTGGGCAGCCTCCAACCCCCGACATACCTGGTTGGCGATCCGTAGCCCGATGGGAATGGGCAAGCGGCGCACCCTTTTGAGAAGAGACTTCAAGGTGGTGCCGCTCACGAACTCCATGGTGATGAACTGAATGTCCTCCAGTTCGCCCAAGTCGTAAATGCGCACGATGTTGCGATGGGTGACCATGCGGGCTAGCTTGGTTTCCCGTTTCAGGAGATCCGCGACCTCCGGATTATTGACATGCAGCATTTTAATTGCGATGACCTCTTCGAGGGAACGGTCGCGCGCCCGGTAAACCACGCCCATGCCGCCCCTGCCCAATACCTCGAGGATTTCGTAGCGTGCGCCCAGGATGAAACCGGAGGGCAGGGTGTCGCCGGAGTCGATCGCCAACCTCAGGGAAGCGGCCGCCATGCTCGGCGTCTGTTGCGCGACGGTTTCTTCAATAGATACGGTTTGGTCCAGGTCCACGCTGTCCTTGGTCTTGCCGGAGGATTCGAGAAACTCGATGAGCTCCCGTTGCTCGCGCAGCTCTTTGACCATGTCTTTGAAGGCGCGCGCCATCATGCCGATTTCGTCGCTGCTGCTGACCTGGATTTGGTTCTCGTCGTATTCGCCCTCGCGCACCTTATAGATCGCGGAGACCAAATGGTTGACCGGGCGGGTGACGCCCCGCGCCGCGAAAATGCTCAGCGGGGAAATGATGAGAATGGCAAAAGCGCCGATGATTAACAGACCATTGCTGATCGCACGGAAGGGCGCCAGTTCCTGGCGAAGCGATTTCAGCGTCACGTAACGGCCAACCACTTGCCCTCCGGTCGATTTCAACTGGACCATCATGCCCTTGTATTCCCGGCCTTTGATCTCCATGTCGAAGAGTTGGTCCTCCACCGCGCGTTTGAGCGCCCGGTCCAGATCGCGGTCCGTGTAGCGCCGGGCCGAATTACCGAAAAAGCTGGCGACCAGATGGTTGGGATTGTCTCCCTGATCCGATAGCAACAAAATATCGCAGTTGGTGACCCTGCCGATTTTAGCCGCGGTCTCATCGTTGATCTGGTAACCCACCAGAACGTATCCATTGAGGTACTCTCCGCTGGCGATCGGGCTCATCACCACCGTGAACAGCCGTCCCCCGGCCTCGAAAATGGCGATCGGCGACTCGCCCTCGTCCACCGCCTCCATGAGGGCGATGACATTTTCTCCCGCCTCCTCCGCGATTTGGTCACTGGTATCGACCACGGGTTCTCCATAGGGATCGGTGACGATCATGAATTCGCACTTGGAAAAGCGCTGAATCTCCTGAAATTGGTCCAGCATGGACACGGTGTCGTTGTTGTCGATGGCCTCGGCCATATAGGCAATGAAATAGGCATTGCCGCTGATGTAGGCGTTCACCGTGAACAGCTTGTCCCGAATTTCTTCCTGGTAGTTCCGAAACGCGCGGCTCGCCTGGTTCAAGCGCCGCTGCACCTCCTCCTCGGCAATGGATTGGGTTTGCCTGTTAAAGAAGAACAGAATGCCGCCCAGGATGAGCACGATCATGCCCAAGATGGCGATAAAGACCTTATGGGTAAAGGAAGTCCGCATTTTTTGGTTCCTCAGTAGCGCTTCGCCCGTTTGCGTTTATAGGGTTTACCGAACTTGTTCAAATGTGGTTTCACCTTCTTTTTCACCAGCGACAGGGTGAGATCCACCACCAGGGGGGCGGTCGTTTGGGTAAGGGTGACTTCCTGTTGTTCCCTGGCGCCTAAATAGTGGACCGCGGTGAGCTGGTAAGTTCCCGCGGCCACATTCTTAATACTAAAACGGCCCTCCGAATCCGCCCTCGTGAAATAGGGGTTCTCCACGACATGAATCGTGGCGTTCATCTGATGGTGAACATTGCAATAAATGCGCACCATACCGGGGTGTTTGAAGGTAACGGAAGTTCCTTCTCCCTTGCTGAAGCGGCCCGCGTCAAACCGATTTTTGCCGGATACCGAGAACACATTGTGGATGATGGGATCCAGGTTGGGAAACCGTACGGTCCCACCCAAGGGAATCACCAGCATACGGGGAGAAAATTGTTTTTTTTGGGTGACCATCGTGTAGGTGTCCGTCAGGATCCGATCCGAAATAGGCGCCTCATGCCGGTTGATGAAAATGACAATTTCGTCTTCTTCGTCTATCGGTTTGGGATCGCCGTTCTTTTCCAGTTGCACCTTTCCTTGAATATCGCCCGCCAACGCCAGGGCGGCCAAAAACGCCCACCAGGGAAAAGCACCGATACGCGACTTGAATATGTTCATGAAGTTTCCCCGAATTCCTTGGCCCTTACGGTCTGGACCAGCGATAGGTGAACGTGGCAAGAAACTCGTCGTTGTGCTCCCATCTTCCGGAACGCAGGAATTTCATATTGTTTTGTTCCACCATAAGGCTGAGGCCCTCGTAAAGCCTGAGATGGAAGCCGATATCCAGCTTCTCCCAATCCCACCATACGCTGGGCGTCGGGTAGAGCATGCCGTTGCCCACAAAATCGGGATCGATTTGTGAAAAGCGAATCGCGGGGGTAATTGCGGAGAACAGCGGCTTGCCCCTGATTGCCCAGGAGATGGGGAGATCGAATGTGTAGGCGGCTTCGCCCTCGATTCCCTCATAGCCCAGATCGGCAAATTCAGCGTCCACGTACTGGCCGAAAAAGGTGAAGCTTCCCAAATAGAGCCAAAGGTTTAACCCGGTTTCTTGCTTGTCGTTGCCCTGGATCGGCAAACCGCCGGCAAGGCCGAGCTCTTCTTGAACTCCCCGCAAGGTGTCCATGTCCCCGCCGTAAAAGGTTCCCCTGAGGTTGACGCTGTCGGCCAATTCGCGTTCGTAGTGGAAAATCATCAAATTAGCCGTGCGCGTGTAGTCGGAGCCCAGGCGCAATCCGAGGGCCAATCCTGTCTCCGCATTCCCGCCAAAGTCCCAGTCTTCCACCTCGGTGTCGTAAAAAATGACGATGCCGCTCTTGAGTTCCGGGTTGGGATTGGGGTTTTCGAAGGGGTTGAGTTCCGGCGTGCCATTGTCGCCAGCCAAGGCATGCGGATCGCGGAAGAAAAGGGGGTTCCCGGTCGTGTAGGAGCCCTTCACATAAAAATGGGCGCCAATATCGACGCCGATCTCAAGGCCCGCGTCTTCGAAACGGTTGAAGACCGTGGAAACCAATCCGTAGCTCTCCAGGTTCCTGTCATCCTGGCGCTCGAACTTGCCGAATTTTCCCAGCTTCACGTACAGGCTGCTGCCGGACGCCAATTCCTCCGGCAGTAACTCGGTGCCATAGCGCAACCATACCTCGTCCACGTCGACCTCGTTATCCGTGGAGGTGGGGTTGCGGTCATAGCGATCGATGGTATCGATCTTGATGCGGCCGCCGAATAGCGACGTGAATTGGCCGTCGAGAACAAGCGTCAACCTTGATACCTCAAAATGGCTTCCGCTTTCGACGGTTTCCAGGCTACCTTGCGTTTCTCCCACCGGTAAAAAACTGGATGGGAAGGGGAAGGGTACGGGAAATTTATTTTGCTCGCTATCTCGATAGTTACCTTTGAACTCTATGCCAAATGAAAAAGAACGGTCGCTTTGAGCATGAGCTTTTGTGGCGATGAAGTTCAAGCTGAAAGTAATCAGCATGGCGGGAACTATGGTCCGTCCTGAATTAAACAACATGTATAAAAAAAACTTAATTTTTATTCCCACGTTTCACCTCGAAAAGTAGACTTTGATCGATAGTGGGGAGCGGAGATGGCTTGAATTGTAATGCTAGCGCATTTATGCAACTCAAAAAAGGCATTATTTACAACGGTTAGGTCAATTCAGCGGCGGTTCGGGCGCGAGACGCGTCGATCTCACCTCCCAAGGGCGCTGCTGGCGTATGGCGCGTTGATAAGAAGCCATAAGCGCTTTATTTCGAGACCAGTGAGAATGTGCTCCCTTCCTTTGTGGAGCCATGGCGAGACCCTGACTTGAGCGGATTGCGCATGGGGCCTTTCATCCGCGGGTAATCGAAAAAGCTGTTGGTCCGGGTCCGCGATCCGTTTATTTCGCCTATCCCCGTTGTCGTGAACCGAATGGAATTGGACCTTGGAATGCTACAACAACGCTGACAATGAGAATGGGGCCGGTTGGAGTTCCCAAGAAAAGGGCTCATCCTCCGGGGGAAATGAAAAAGGGACGGTCGGAACCGTCCCTCATCGTCATGCGCCCGGCATGATGCCGGCCCACGATCGTTTAACTGTCCTCGGAACTCTCGGACTGTGCGGGTTTTGCTGCCGTGGCGGCTTTTTCTTTTTGGGCTCCGGCAACCTTGGTAGCGCAGCATTCTTTTTCGCTGCATTCCGCGGCCTTGGCAGATTCAGCCTTGATTTTCGCGGATGCGTGAACCGCGGTCGCGGTTTCCTTCGCCGATGAACAGGAACTGGCGGACTTCGCGTAGGTCGCCTTTTGGGCTTTGGTCGCGCTACAGGAAGCGCCTTTGCTCGCGGTGCTCACGGCATGTTGCGCTTCGGCCGTTTGAACCTTGGCCGCGATTTTGGATGCGCTGCATTCGCTCTTGCTCTTAGCCGCGGTAGCTGATTTGGTGCATTGGCTGCCGCCGGCCATGGCCGCGGTGGCGGCGAAAAGGCAAAGGGCCGTAAGTGACCAGAAGAGTTTTCTCATGTGAATGAACCTCCAGGAAAAAGTTGGAAAACCGTTTGTAACTGTTGAGCCGTCAACGGATTCGGGCCCCAAAAGAAGGGTTGGCGCCTATCCGAGGACCGCTTGCCGGCATGGTAAATATGTCTCTACGCGGGTAGCTGACAAGAGCGTTCGTGTTTTCTACCCTGGCCGGCGCGAGTTATCATAGCAAACGTGGATATGCTTTAAAAGGTTGCCGGTCACGAAACCTACTTGCAACGAACGCCATGAAAGCCCGAAGTGATCAGCGTGGTACATCAAGACTCTCGGCCAGAACGGCCTAAAATCAGCATCCTTTTGCCGGTTTTCAACGCTCGGGTCACGCTGGAAGCTTGCCTTGAAAGCACTTTGCGCCAGAGTGAAACTCGTTTCGAGCTTTTGGCGGTCGATGACGGATCTCGCGATGGCTGCGGCCAAATTCTGGCGGAGGCTCGGAGGCGGGACTCTCGGGTAAGAGTTTTTCATTTTCGGCAAAATCGGGGAATTGTGGCGGCGTTGAACCACGGGCTCGACCATTGCCAGGGGAAGTGGCTGGCGCGCATGGATGCCGACGACATCATGCATCCCGAGCGCCTGGCCCGCCAGTTGGGTTTTATGGAAAACCATCCGCGGGTTGATCTGCTGGGCGCGGGCGTGCGGATTTTCCGCGATGCCGGAGAACCCTCCGAGGCTCAGGTCCGCTATCAGGAATGGGGCAATCGA
>JBGTRP010000313.1:0-7917 GCA_041940685.1 Acanthopleuribacteraceae bacterium | reverse complement strand
TATTGGCAATGGGCCAGATCCGCATTACGGAGACCCTCCGCCTCATTGCCGAATAACAAGGCTACGCCGCGCCCCGCCCGTATATTCTCTCTGTAGCTCGCGCGGAAATCGGCAAGGTCGAGGTCGCGGTCATCGGCCCAAGGGCTCCGAGGCGTGAATCCGTAAACCACATCGATTCCGCCCAATAGGGAGGGCAGATTTTCGTGATGCTCCGCATTCCGTAAAATAGGACCGGCGTGGACCGCGTATTTGCGGGCGTCCTCATGCTCTCGTGAAAGCTCCCCGGAAAAGCGCAAACGGCGGAACCCCGTATTGGCCATGGCGCGGCAAACACTACCCAAGTTGACCGGCCCCGCCACCTGGTGCAGCAGAATCCAGGTTCGGCTCTGAAAATCCAATTTCATACTCCCAACCCTTGTCCCGGATCGCGTCCTTGCCGCCGGACCCCCGAGCCGGGAGACCCGTGATGGCTGGAATCCTTTCAGTAAAGCTCGTCCCGGGCTCTGGGCAGTGGGTTCCCCGCCTCTTCGCGGATGGCGATCCACTCGCTCAGCAGCAGGTACTTCTTTTCATTGTTGCAATCTTTGCACGCGGGAACAAGGTTTCCTCGGGTAGAGCGGCCGCCGCGGATCATCGGGGTTTTGTGATCCATGGTCAACTCGTTGGGGTGGAACCTTTGCATGCAGTAATAGCAAATGCCGTTGCCGAGTTGGTTCTTCCACCATTGGCTTCCGCGAATTTCCCGCGCTCTGTTTCGCTCCCGGTTGAGGAAGGCTTCGTCTTCGATGGGTATGAAATCTACCATGGGCGCTCTCACGGCATATGCCGAATTTCAGGCATCCGAAACCCGATTGGCCGCGGAATCGGTTTTGGGCCCCCGGCGGAAAGCCCGGTCCGGCCCACCCCCGTTGAGGCGGAAGCCGGCCTCTATATTCTTAGCCAAAAGGGCATGAGGAGGCAATCGCGGTAAGGGAGCCAGTCTCTGCCGGAGGTCAGGGGTTGTGCAGGCCGGTTAGCTTGTAGATGCTGCCGAAGGTTTGCCCGCCCGTGCAGATGTAGATTTCGCCCTGGCTGTCCTCGCCGAAGCCGAGAATATTGGCGCTCAAGGGCGTGGCGCCGACGAAAACGGTGAGCGGATCCGACTGCCATCCCTGGGTGGTGTTAATAAGGGACCAAAAGTCGCCGGAACAATAATCCGCAAAAAAGTAAAAACCATCGATCCCCGCGATGTCCTGGCCGCGATAGACATGGCCTCCGGTGATCGAGCAGTTTCCACCGGCATGGGAGTATTCAAAGACGGGATCGGTCAGGCCGCCTGGATCGCAATTGGTGGGCGGGTTGAAACAGTGGGCGCCCTCTCTCAAACGCCAGCCGTAATTGAAGCCGCCGCCGCTGCCCGCCGGTTCGAAATCCACCTCTTCCCAGGAGCCTTGGCCCACATCGCCGATGTAGATGTCGCCGGTATCCCGGTCGAAGCTGAAGCGCCACGGGTTGCGCAGACCCAGGTCCCATATTTCGTCCAGCACCCCGGCAACTCCGACAAAGGGATTGTCCGCCGGCACGGTATAGGGAGCGAGCCCATTGGTCTGAATACGCAGAATCTTGCCCAGCATCGTTGTCGGATCCTGGCCATTGCCGATGACGCCGTGGTTGTCTCCCGCTCCGCCGCCATCGCCGGTGCTGATGTAGAGGTGTCCATCGGGTCCGAAATGGATTTGTCCGCCATTGTGATTGGTCTCGGGCTGACTGATCGAGAGCAATAGGCTCGCGCTACTGGGATCCGCGAGGTCCGGATCGAGGGCGTCGCGTTCATAGGCGACGATGCGGGTGTCGCGGGATATGCCGCCCCCCGCGGGCGTGAAGCCGGTGTAATTCACGTAAAAAATGCCGTTGTTCACGTAATCCGGATCGAATGCAAGTCCCAAAAGGCCCTGTTCCGAACCGTTGCTTGTGAGGGCGGTGATGTCCAGGAAGGGCGTCGCCAGCAAGCCGCCGTTTTTGTAGATGCGGATTTGACCATTTTTGCCAACGATGAACAGGCGGTCGTCGCCCGGGTGCGAGTAGGTTACCTGAACCGGTCCGGTATTGTTTAAGCTGGCGATCAGGATGGCGTCCATTTCCTCGGGCGCCGCTACCAGGACTTGAATATCCACGGTCGCGGAATCCTGGAAACAGAGCCAGGTCGCGTCCAATTGAAACCTGTAAAGGCCTAAAGCCGTGGCGATAAAACTGGGGGCGGCCGTGTCGGCATTCTGAAGAGTGACCATGGGGACACCCGTATCCACCTGTGTCCAACTGTACTGAATTTCTCCTGGAGAAGAGGGCACACTGGTTCCGCTGCCATCGAGCATAATGGTCTGATTGACGGCGCCGTTGCCGTTATCGCCGGCATCCGCGGTGAGGCAGTCCCCGAGGTTCGCGGCTTCCAGGCAATTCAAGTATCCGAGCACGGTCGTGTTGGGCCAAAAATCCCACAAGATCTCACAGGAGCCAGCTCCGGGAAGAGCAAAGGTAAAGAGCAGACAATTCAACAACACGGCACACCTTCCTTGCTTCAAATATAATCGATGTTGGATATGAAATTGGGCCGTTGAGGCTTTGGGGGGATAGGATTCAAGAAGCGGTCTGTCCCGCGACCCGCGGGCATCCGAGCCTGGTCCGACAACGATGTCCGAGGGTGCGGATGCAGGGTAACATGGCCCGTGAGGTGCGGAATTGAGCCCGGTCACGTTTTCATTCGCTTTTAGGAGATGAGTCCTTTTTTCGCGGCGACCTCGCGAAAGGCGGTGATGGCCCGGTCCAGATCCTCGGTGGTATGGGCGGCGGAAATTTGGACCCGGATCCGCGCCTGCCCCTTGGGGACCACGGGATAGGAGAATCCGATCACGTAAATGCCTTCTTGTAACAGGGCATCCGCCATTTCCGAGGCGAGGCGCGCGTCGCCGACCATGATCGGGACGATAGGATGGACGCCCTCCAGAATTTTGAGGCCCACGCGCTTCATGCCCTCGCGGAAATGGCGGGTGTTGGCTTCAAGACGATCCCGCAACGCGGTGGAGGCCGCCAGCATTTCGAAGGCCTTGATTCCCGTGTTGACCAGCGCGGGCGGTAGGGAATTCGAGAACAGGTAAGGCCTGGATCGCTGACGCAACAGTTCTATAATTTCCGCGCGGCCGCTGGTAAAGCCACCCGAGGCCCCGCCCAAGGCCTTGCCCAGGGTCGAGGTGACGACATCTATCCGTTCTATGACGCCGTGATGCTCCGGTGTTCCCTTGCCGGTTTTGCCCATGAAACCGGTGGCGTGGGAATCGTCGACATGCACCAGCGCTCCGTATTTGTCGGCAAGGTCGCAAATTTCATCGAGCTTGGCGATGTAGCCGTCCATGGAGAAGACGCCGTCGGTTGCGATCATCTTGATGCGCGCGTCGCCGGCCTCTTTCAGGCAGTTCTCCAGCGCGTCCATGTCACTGTTGGCGTAGCGGAACCGGCGCGCTTTGCACAAGCGGACCCCATCGATGATGCTCGCGTGGTTGAGCTGGTCGGAAATAATCGCGTCCTCTGGGCCGAGCAGGGTTTCGTACAAACCGCCATTGGCGTCGAAGCAGGAGGAATAGAGAATGGTGTCCTCGGCGCCCAAAAAGCGCGAGATGGTTTGCTCCAGTTGCTTGTGAATATCCTGCGTGCCGCAGATGAACCTCACCGAGGACATGCCGAACCCATGGGAATCGAGCGCGGCCTTGGCCGCGGCGATCAGATCGGGATGATCGCTGAGCCCCAGATAGTTATTCGCGCAAAAATTGAGCACCCTCCCGCCGCCGGACTCGATTTCCCGACTTTGGGGCGTGGTGATGACCCGCTCGCTCTTATACAGGCCTGCCTCCCGGATCTCTTTTAGTTGGGTCCGGTACTGGTCCCGTGCGTTTCCGTACATTTCTTTTGATCCTCTCTTTCCGCGGGCCGCTCCCCTCCTTTTCAGAGTGGGAACCGCGCCAGGATTCTGGCCGCCGTGGGCGCAACCTGCATTACAACATAGGATCGTTCCGCGCGGCCAATTTTTTGGAATATGGGGATGCCTGAGATGGGGAAGGGCATGGGGCTGTAAGAATTGGAAATTGCAGCGGTTCAATAGGAGGAGATGGTCGAACACGCATTGACGCCCCGAACGGGCTGCCCTAAGATTATCCCGTTTGGAAACCCGATGCGGCGCGGGAGCTTGGTTTCCTTGTAAATCGGAAGGGGAGTTTGAATTGAAGTGCAAAGGGCCGTTGAGTGGTTGGCATCGTCTCGCGCTATGTTTGTTTGGCCTTACGGTTCTAAGCGCCTGCTCGCGTGAACCCGAGTGGAACGTCCTGCTGTTCACCCTGGATACGACCCGCGCCGATCACATCGGCTGCTATGGCAAT
This sequence comes from Acanthopleuribacteraceae bacterium, assembly GCA_041940685.1. Classification (GTDB taxonomy): domain Bacteria; phylum Acidobacteriota; class Holophagae; order Acanthopleuribacterales; family Acanthopleuribacteraceae; genus JBGTRP01. The sequence goes on along the minus strand of JBGTRP010000313.1, from coordinate 3,514 downwards.
ACCACAATCGAAACGCCTAATTTGGACGGGCTTGCCGCGCGGGGAATCCGCTTCACCAATGCCTTCAGCGCTATCCCCCTGACCACGCCTTCCCACGCGACCATTCTCACCGGAAAATATCCCTTCGGCCACGGTGTGCGCGATAACGGCAGTTTTATTTTGCCGAAATCGCAACTCACCCTGGCGGAGATCCTCGCGGGACGCGGTTACGGCACGGGGGCCGCGGTGGGCTCGTTTCCGCTTGTCCGCCGGTTTGGCGTCGATCAGGGTTTTGATTTTTACGACGATCATGTGACCCGTTATCGCGAGGATTTGCGCGGTGAAGAGATGCGGCGCGCGCAAAATCTCTTCTTCGACGAGCGTCCGGCCGGCGAGGTCAACGACGCCATCCTGCCCTGGCTTGAAGCCAACGCGGACCGCCCATTTTTTGCCTGGATCCACTACTACGATCCCCATCAGCCCACCATGCCGCCATCCCCCTACGATCAGCTTTACGCGGACGACCCCTATGACGGCGAGATCGCCTACGCGGATGAAGCGATCGGCGTGGTGCTGCGCCATCTCGAGCGCTTGGGCGTGTCGGAGCGAACCTTGGTCATCTTCACCTCGGATCATGGCGAGGGCCTCGACCAGCACCAGGAATCCACTCACTCCCAATTGCTCTACAACAGCACGCAAAATGTGCCGCTGATCATCCGGGTTCCCGGCGGTAGGCAGAATGCGGTCGTTGAAGAATGGGTAAGTCTGGTGGACATCCTCCCAACCGTTTTGGACCTTTTGGACATTCGGCCGCCCTCGGGGTTGCATGGCAAAAGCCTTGCCGGCCACCTTCAAACGGGGTCGTTGGGAGAAGAGCCGCGTCCCATTCCCTTGTATGCCGAAACCCTTTCGCCCAGGCTCAGCCACGGCTGGGGCGAACTGCGCGCGATTATGGACCCGCCCCACAAGCTGATCTACGGACCGCGTCCGGAGTTGTACAATTTGGATAAGGATCGAGACGAGCTTTGGGATCTCATGGCGGAAGAACCAGAGCTCTTCCACGAGCTGGAAACCAAATTGAGCGCGCTTCTCAGCGAGTTCGGACAACCTCCCGAGGACGCCTTCTCCGAAATCGACGAGCAGGCGCTTGAGATGCTGCGTTCCCTGGGTTATGTGGGCGATGCGGCCATGGAGCTCTCCTCGGTGGAGAAGCTGAGCCGGGAGGGAATTCCTCCCCAGGACCGCGCCGCGGATGTGAGCCGTTGGAGCAGCGCGCGCCGAATGCTGGCGGAAGGCAATGGTCTGGGCGCCCGCATGGCCATGCGGCCGCTTGTCGATGCCGATCCAACCAATCGCACCTATCTCGAAATGTTGGCCTTGGCCGAGATTGAATTGGGCAATGCCGACCGCGCCTATGAAATTTTCGAGACCATGGTGGCGCATCATCCCGTGGAGCGCCTATCCACAAGGGTCCCCTTGGGAATCGCGGGCGTGCGGGCCCGGCATGGCGATCTGAAAGGGGCGCTTGATATGTTGACCGTGGTCCAAAAAATCGGTCAAACCGCGGATAGTTGGTATCGCCAGGCCATGATCGAGGAACTCCTGGAACGTTGGGCCGCCTATTACGATGCCCTGAAAAATACGCTCGATCTGGAGCCGGGACATGCGCCCGCCCGGGTTGCGCTGGGGGTCTACCACGCCAAACGGGGTGAGCTCGAGGTAGCCGAGCAGGAGCTGCGCCGGGCGATCAAGGACCAGCCCTATTACGCCACGGGTTGGTACAACCTGGGCGTGTTGATGCTTGGCCGGGAGCGGCCGCGGGAATCCCTGGACTGTTTTCTTCGCTCGATTCGGCTGCGGCCGGACTACCTCAAGGCCCACTTCGCCTTGGTGGACACACTGGCGTCCTTGGGCGAGGTGGAAAAGGCGCGGGCGGCTTACGAGGATCTCGCCGCCTTGGCCCCCGAAAGCGAGGAAAGCATAACCGCGCGAAACTTATTGGAGAACTTACCATGAAGCCTTCCATTTTCAGCCACGGAACCCTGGCGTTCCTACTCATGGGTTCCCTGGCCTGGCATTTGGGCTGCGGCAAGCCCGATCCCGGCCACTCGGACGGCGGGGCGGCGGGTAGGGAAAATGTGCTGGCCGTCTATGATGACGGGCAAATTACGGCCGATGAATTGGACGCCCATATTTTGGCCACTGAAGGCGCTCGCGCGCTTCCCAAGGACGGTTCCGTGGACTGGGTTGAGGACTTATTGCGGGAAATGGCGTTGGAGCGTTTGTTGCTCGCCAGGAAGGAGCAAACGGATCTCCAGGCGCCCGATCTCGAAAACCGTGCGCGGGAGTTGCGTCGCCAGGTAATCTCCGCCCGATTTCTCCAGGAGAATCTAAGCGGTTTGGAGCCGCCTTCCGAGCAGGAGATTCGGGAAGCTTATGAAAAGGACAAACAGCGCTTCCAGAGGGAGCACCAAATCTTGGTGCGCAACATGTTTCGCCGCCGCAATCCTGAAACTAAAGTGGAAACTCTGGTCGCGGAACTCGAAAACGTTCGGGAACAACTGATCAACGGCGCCTCTTTTGCCGAACTCGCCAAAAAACATTCCGATTCCCAGTCACGCCATTTTTCGGGCACGCTTGGCTGGTTGACCAGGGAAAGCCTGCCGCCTCAACTCGCCGATGTATTGTTCCAACTGGAGGTGGGCGTGCCCAGCGAGCCGATCGTCGCGGCTCAAGGGGTGCATCTTTTCCTGGTCCAGGATGAGCAGCGGGCGACGGATTATCCTTTCGAGGACGTCCGACAGGTTTTGAGTCGGGAGTTGGCCGCCCGGGCCAGGCAACAAGCGCTCACGGCGCTGCTGGCTGATTTGCCCCTGCCCGACGGCCTTTGGCGGCCCGAGCCGGAGGCCGCCGCGGCCATGCTCCAGGGAGATGACCCCGATGCGGTGATCTTTCGCGCCGGAGATTACGAGGTGCGCGTTGCGGATCTGCCCCGTTTGTCCCTCCAGGTCGAGCGTTCCGAGCGCACGGGAGATCTGGACGGGCTGATGCGGATGCTGGAGCGGCGGGAACGTATTTATGCCCATTGCCAAACCGCGGGCTGCTTCGATGAAGCGGAGATCGAGCGCGAAGTCGCCCTCACAAGGGACCGCATGACCGCGGCGCTCGTGCGACAGGCCGAGTTGGAAAAGCGCATCGATGAAGAGCGGTTACGCGCCCATTATGAAGATCACAAACAGCGCTTTTCCCAGGAGTTACTGCTGCAGGTCATGCAACTGGAAATTGAGAAAACAGAGCGTCAGGACCCCAACCGGGTCATGGCTCTCCTGGAGGAGCTGCATGCGCGAGAAAGGGTGGAGGTCGAGGATCTCGAGGTTCTCGCGGAACAATTTGGCGGCAACCTGCAGGAGCTTGGTTGGGTCGACTTCTCCAAGCTGGGCGCCGTATACAAAGGCTCGTTGGGACCGGTGTTGCGCCTTCTGCCTGGAACCACGGCGCCGCCCTTGTTTGTCGAGAACTATTTTCGCATGCTTCT
>JBGTRP010000312.1:0-7922 GCA_041940685.1 Acanthopleuribacteraceae bacterium | reverse complement strand
GCCGATTTCATCGAGAAACAAGGTGCCGCCGCGCGCATTTTCAAAAAGTCCGATACGGCGTTTGTCCGCCCCGGTAAAGGCGCCCTTTTCATAGCCGAACAATTCGCTCTCAAACAAGGATTCGGGAAGGGCGCCGCAATTGACCGAGATGAAGGGCCCCGATGCGCGCGATGATTTTTCATGGATGAGGTTCATGATCAGCTCTTTGCCCGTGCCGCTCTCCCCGGTAACCAAAATGGTCGTATCCATTTTGGCAACCCGTTCGAGGGCCTCCACCAGGTTGCGCATTTTTGCCGATTTGAAGACCAGGCGCGGCCTTTGCGAACGGTTTAACTGATCCTTGAGCTGGCGGTTCTCGAAAACCAGCTTGCGCGTGCGGATGTTGTTGCGCACGACAACCCGCACCTCATCCACGTTGAAGGGTTTCGTCAGGTAATCCGCGGCGCCCAGCTTCATGGCCTCCACCGCGGTTTCCGGACTGGCGTAGGCCGTCATCATGATCACGGGGATGTCGGGATCCTTGCTCTTGCAGGCTTCCAACAGCTCGAGCCCCTGACCGTCGCCCAACTTGATGTCGGAGAGAAGCAGATCGAAACCAGCCTCATCGATGGCGGCCAAACCGGTTTTGACGCTGTCCGCGGTCAGGACGCGATACCCTTCGCGGCTGAGAGTGAGCTCGAAAAACTTGCGCATGCTTTTTTCGTCGTCGATGACCAGTATGGTTTCTTCCATGTCTCACTCTTTGTATTTGGGGAATCGGATCGTCACCGCGGTGCCTTCGCCTACCTGGCTACTCACATCGATCTTGCCGTGATGTAACTGAACGATTTCATACACGATGCTCATTCCTAACCCGCTTCCCGACCGGCTAAAGCTTTGAAAGGGGGTGAACAGATCTTTCAGTTGCTCGGGGGTCATTCCGATCCCCTGGTCTTCTATTTTAAAGCAAACATTGCCATCTTCCAGAAAACATGAAAGCGAGACCGCGCCTTTGCCCTCACAGGCGTGATGACTGTTGCGCAAGAGATTCCAAAACACTTGATTGAGCTTGAACTGATCGCCCAACAGCACCAGGTCGCCCTCGCCGTAATGGGTATGGATTTCGAGGGTTTTCATTTGGGCGTCGTTGCGGGTGAGCCGCACGAAATCGCCGACGCATTCCGCCAGATTGACCGGCTTGAAATGGGGAGGCGACCCGGGCCGCGCATAGGCCAGGAACTGCGAGATGATGTCGTTGAGCCGGCTGGACTCGCGCTCCACGATGCCGGCCAATTCCTTGGCCGTGTCGTCCTTGGGAATCAACTCCTTGAGAACCTGAATGCTGCCGCTGATGGCTGCCAGGGGATTGCGGATCTCATGCGCCACCCCCGCGGCCATCTTTCCCAGGGCCGACATGGTGTCGGCCAGCATTCGGTGTTCCTCCAGCAATTTGATCTTGGTCAAATCCTGGAACACGATGAGGTATTCCTCCTGGCCCACCGCCACCTCGATGGGCCGATAGGAAATGCCGAAGATCTTGACCCCGCCCGCTACCGGCACCTTGCGCTCCACGCGTGAAAGCCGATGCTTGGGGCCATTGGCCTGCCGATCCATGGATTTGAGGTCGAACAGCTCCCAGGCGTTATGGCCAATGACCTCCGCCGATTGGCGCTGCAACAACTTCAACCCCATTTGATTGATAAAATGGACGCCGCCATTGCGGTCGCAGGTAATCAGGCCGCTGGGAAGGCTTTCCACGATTTTACGGCGCACCATGCGCAGGTCCCGGATGCGTTGCTCTTGCACCCGCAAGGTCTTGCGGGTCGAGCGGTAGGCGGTTTGAATAAATCCGCTCAACAGAGCCGTCAAAAAACAGAGCAGCGATTGGCCCATCAATGCGTAGCGGATATCGGGGATGGCGTCGAAGAAGTGGTTCCATCCCCGTTGGGATTCCAATAGCGCGTTGAGATTGAGGGATAGGAAAAAAAAGGAAAGGCTGAGCACGGTAATGACGTAGATCGAAATTTTTTCAAGGTAAATCGCGGAGAGCAGGATGACGATGAGATAGGCGAACCGCAGGTTGGATTCCACGCCGCCGGTCAGAATCACCAGAGCGCTGATGGAAAAGATATCAATTGAGAACTGGAGAAAGATGAAATTCGCGGCCCGCTCCCCACTCGGGGGCCGGTATTTCAAAATGAGCAGGTAGGCGCCGGAAAACAGGCTGACCGCAACCACGACAACCAGAATTCCCGCGAACGGCAGCAATGGAAATGCCAGCACCAACGCCAGGAGTTGGTAAAAGAGAATCAGCGACACCAATACCAGGCGGTAGATGACGAGCGAGAGAATCCGGCTATTCATGAAGAGGTCGAGGGTCCAAGCCGCGCCGCGGGCGGTATGGCGGGTAACGCGGCGAAAAGCAAGGGCCGGTCATGCCTCGCATGGACCGGCCCATCGCGGGCAGGGACCTCGCGAATCCCGATCAGCCTTGATTGGCCAGGTTGAAGATGGGCAGGTAAAGCGAAATGACGATAAAGCCGATAACCCCGCCCAGGAACACGATCAGGATCGGCTCCAGCATACTCATCAGGGTAGCGACCGCGACATCGACCTCATCCTCGTAAAAGTCGGATATTTTGGAAAGCATGGCGTCGAGCGCGCCGGTGGACTCACCAACGCTGATCATGGAGACCACCATCGACGGGAAGATGGGCACCCGGCTGAGCGGATCGGCAATGGTTTTCCCCTCGGAGATCTCTTTCTTCACGCCCATTAAGGCGTCCTCGATAATGGCGTTACCCGATGTTTTCGCCGTGATTTCCAGGCCGTCCAGAATGGGAACGCCCGCACCGATGAGCGTGCTGAGCGTCCGGCAAAAACGGGATATGGCAATTTTCTGCAAGAGCATGCCGATCACGGGTATCTTGAGAAACATGCGGTCCAGCACCCGCCTACCGTGATATGTGCGGTGGTAGCGCACAAGGAATATGAACACCAGAATGGCGAAAATGATCATGAAAATGAGGTAATTTTCCACGAACTTGGATGCCGTCATGGTGATTCGGGTAGGGCCCGGCAATTGGTTGCCGCTGGCGGCGAACATGGCCGCGAAGGTGGGAATTACCTTGTACATGATGACCAGCACCACGCTGATGGCCACCAGCAGGACGATGATGGGATAGGCCAATGCGGACTTGACCTGGGATTTGAGCTTGACGGCCTTTTCGATGTAGTTGGAGAGGCGGTCCAGGATTTGATCGAGAATACCGCCGGCCTCACCGGCCGCGATCATGTTCACATACAGCGAATCAAAAGCCTTGGGATGTTTGCGCATGGCGTCGGAAAGCGTGGAGCCGCTCTCCACATCGGCCCTGGTCTGGGTGATCATGGCGGCGAAGTTCTTGTTTTTCTGTTGCGAGCCCAGGATTTCCAGGCACTGGATCAGGGGCAGACCCGCATCGATCATCACCGAAAACTGGCGCGTAAAAATGGCCACGTCTTTGGATTTGACGCCGCCGAGGGTGGGCAGCTTGAACTGTTTGCCCTCCTCCTTGACGGAAGAAACCGCGACCTGCCGCTGGCGCAAAATGGCTTCCGCTTCCTCTCTGGAGCGGGCGACCAACACACCCTGTTGGTTCTCGCCGCTTTTGGTTTTGCCTTTCCATACAAATTTAGCCATTGCTCACCTCCACTCTATCGATAGCGGATTCTCGAGTTTCGCTGCTGCTGGGCGAAGTCGGTGTGTTCGACCAGGCCGGCGCCCCGTTCAATCATTTCTTTTAACTCTTCGTCGTTGGAGCTGGCCTTCAGGCCGACCTCCAGGGTGATCTGTTTTTTGAAATAGGCGGTCGCCAGGGCCTGGTTGAAGGTCTGCATACCGTGTTTCAACTGGCCCGACTGCATAGAGGAGTAAATTTGGTGGATTTTGTCCTGACGGATGAGGTTGCGGATCGCGGAGTCGGGAATGAGAATTTCCATGATCAGCACCCGGCCGCGGCCATTGGCCCTGGGCAGCAGGGTCTGACACATAATGCCTTCCAGGGCCAAGCTCAACTGGGCCCGCACCTGCGATTGTTGATGCGCTGGAAAGGAATCGATCAAGCGGTTAATGGTCTCGGAAGCGGAGTTGGTGTGCAGGGTCGCAAAGGTCAGGTGACCCGTTTCCGCGATGGTTATGGCGGTTTCCATGGTTTCCAGGTCACGCATCTCACCGATGAGAATGACATCTGGATCCTCCCGTAGGGCCGAACGCAGGGCGGAACTGAAACTATGGGTATCGGCGTGGACCTCCCGCTGATTGACCAGACACTTTTTGTGCTGGTGCAGGAACTCGATGGGGTCTTCAATCGTGAGGATGTGGCTGTTGCGCTCGCCGTTGATTTTGTCGATCATGGCGGCCAGGGTCGTGGATTTTCCGGAACCGGTGGGTCCGGTAACCAGCACGAGGCCGCGGGGCTTTTCACAGAGTTTGCTGACGACCGGTGGAAGGCCCAGGTCGTTCATGGCCGGGATCAGGTTGGGTATGGAACGAAAAACGCCCGCGATCGCGCCTTTTTGGTTGAAGACATTGGCGCGGAATCGAGACAATCCCTTGACGCCGAAGGAAAAGTCGATCTCCAGTTCCTCCTCCAGACGGTGCTTTTGGGCGTCCGTTAACACGGAGTAGCACAATTGCTTGGTTTCACTGGCGTTGAGGGGCGGCGTCTTGAGGGGGATCAGCCGGCCATCCACCCGAATTTGAGGGGATGAGTTGGTCGTGATATGAAGATCCGACCCGTTCTGCTCCACCATGGTCTTGAGAAGCTGTGAGAGACTGACGCTCATAAAGTCGCCCCCGCCTTATGGAACCGATTCCGCAATGACATGCCAGGACGTCCCGGTTCTGTATTCGATATGAATTCCGCTCGCGCGTTCCCTAATCATAGCATCTTTCCGGGTAATTGCCCGCAACTCTTGCGTATCGGCGAGGGTTGTAGCTCGCTGCCAGGCTTTTTTCCCCCGCGCGGCCCACCCGACTTGGCAAAATTTGCTAGAAATTAATGTATACTCGATCTCCCGTCAATACTTTGGCCGCGATCGGTCAAAAATATCACACTTCGCGGAAAATCCGGAGTGAAGCGGCGAGTGAGGCCCTGAGTCAAAAGATTGCGAGGGACCTCAGCACCCCAGGTAAAGGGAGCGAATCTTGGCCGCGATTTCGCGGGCCACGAATGCGGCGGTTTCGCGATGGGGGGGCCGCGAGGTCCAGATTAAGTCGGCGCGCCGGTACTGGGGAAGGCGCGATTGGTACAATGCCGCCAGGCCCGCTTCATCCATGGCCAACGGACGCGTGGAATCTCCGCGAATACGGCGGAGAAGCACGGGAAAGGGCCAATCTAGAAACACCAGGGTTCCCGTTTGGCGAAGGCGCCGCAACAACCCGGGGTTGGACAGGGCCCCGCCGCCAAGCGCGAACACTCCTGGCGCGGGGAGGTCCCGTGCATGAAGGACCTCCAGCCGCCGGAATGCGGGCTCCCCATCCTCCTTGAAGATGCGCGCGATACTCCGGCCCTCGGCGGCCTCGATGCGTTGATCCAGATCCTCGAAAGGCAAGGCCAGCTCACGGGCCAAACGGCGGCCTACCGTGGTTTTGCCCGCGCCCATGAAGCCGGTCATGTAGATATTGCCCGTCATGGTAGGGTCCGGACCCGGAGCACAAGGCCCATGACGGCGTTATTTTTTAAGGAAACGCTCCATGAACTGCGTGGAAAAGTTCCCATTGATGAAGTCTTCATCATCCAGAATCTTTTGATGCAGGGTAAGGTTGGTGTCGATACCCTCGATGACGGTCAAGCCCAGCGCGCGGCGCATGCGGGCAAGGGCCTCGGAGCGGTCCGCGCCATAGGCCATGAGCTTGGCGATCATGGAATCGTAATTGGGCGGCACGCGATAGCCCGCGTAGGCCGCGGAATCTACACGAATCCCGGGCCCGCCTGGAAGATGAAAGTGTTCGATCAGTCCCGGCGAGGGTCGAAAGGTTTCGGGATGTTCAGCGTTGATACGGCACTCGATGGCGTGCCCCACCATTTTCACGTCTTTCTGGCTCAGGTCCAGGGTGGCGCCCGAGGCAATGCGAATTTGCCATTTCACCAGGTCCAGACCCGTCACCAACTCGGAGATGCCATGCTCCACCTGAATGCGGGTATTCATTTCCATGAAGTAAAAGGACCCGTCTTCATCGTAGAGGAACTCCACGGTGCCCGCGCCACGGTAATCAGTGGCCTTGGCGGCAAGAATTGCGGCTTCGCCCATCTTTTTGCGAAGCTTGGAACTCAATACCGGAGAAGGCGCTTCCTCGATAATTTTTTGGTGGCGCCGCTGAATGCTGCATTCGCGCTCGCCCAGGTGAATGGTGTTGCCATGGTGATCGGCCAAGACCTGAATCTCGATGTGACGAGGGCTGGTGAGGTATTTCTCGATATAAACCTCGCCGTTGCCGAAGGCGATTTCCGCCTCGCTCTGGGCCGTGGCGATCGCGCGCTCCAATTGATCCGCGTGATTGACGATGCGCATGCCGCGCCCGCCGCCGCCCGCGCTGGCCTTGATAATGACGGGCAGCCCGATTTCGCGGGCGACCTTGATGGCTTCCTCCGTATCGGCAATAGGACCATCGGAGCCCGGCAGCACGGGAACACCCGCGGCGATCATGGTCTTGCGGGCCTGAGCCTTGTCGCCCATGGCGCGTATGGAGTCGGCGCTGGGGCCGATGAACTGTAATTTGCAAGACTCGGCCACCTCGATGAAATGGGCGTTCTCCGAAAGGAACCCATAACCCGGATGGATGGCTTCCGCGCCGGTGATCTCGGCCGCGGAAATGATCGCGGGAATGTTGAGATAACTTTGGTTCGAGGGTGCGGGTCCGATGCAGACATCTTCATCGGCAAAGCGCCTGTGAAGAGAGTATCGATCGGCCTCCGAAAATACGGCAACCGTCTCAATCCCCAGATCCTTGCAAGCCCAAATCACACGAAGCGCGATCTCCCCGCGGTTCGCGATTAAGATTTTTTTAAACATATGGCGGTGTTCTCCAAGCAATCAAAGAGGCTTAAGCCCAAAAAGCTTCTGACCGAATTCAACGCCCTGCCCATTTTCCACGAGGACCTTGACCACCTCGCCGCTCTGCTCGGCTTGAATTTCGTTCATGAGCTTCATCGCCTCCACGATACACATGGTCTGACCCGAACGGACCTTGTCGCCAATTTGGACGAAAGCCTCCGCGTTGGGATTGGGCGCACGGTAAAAGGTGCCCACAATAGGCGATGTGACGAAAATCAGGTCTGATTCTTCTTCCTGATCTTCCTTTGCTGGCGGGGGGGCCGGGGTTTCCACGACGCGGGTCACGGCTTCTACCGGAGCGGCCAGGGTTGGTCCCTTTTTCTTCGCCAATCGCAGACTTACCCCTTCCAGGGTTAAATCCAGCTTGTCTACATCCGCCTTGGAGAACAATTCAATAATTTGCTTGATTTCGTTAAATTCCATATTCCATACCTATCTTCCCAGAGGTGGAATGCATCGAGTAACCCGCTGGTTCAAAACGCAAACCAACCTAATGGGCACCCATTCGCTGTTGGCATCTTAGCCTATTTCCCCTTGGATTGAAATTGCAACCTTCAATTTCAGGCGATGGCCGAGTACCATTCGTTGGACATGAGTGTAAAGCGGTAGCGAACCGCGCCGAGATGCTTGGGGTCTTTGAGTATACCCAGCAAGAAATAATCGTCGGTCACCATTTGGATGGTAATGATGAGATCCTCGTAATGGGTGGAGAGGCTCATCAGGGCGCCGGAGCCCAACTCCGTGCCGAAACGCTGGCTTTCCTTAATGAGGTTGGCGGACTCGGCCGCGAGGAAATCATCGGTTTCGCTCTCGTGATGACGTGAAATGACGATACCGTCAATACC
>JBGTRP010000311.1:0-7942 GCA_041940685.1 Acanthopleuribacteraceae bacterium | reverse complement strand
GGCACCAATGACAAGGCGGGCAGCATGCTCAACCTGCATAAATGGACCTCGGTCCGCAGCATCAAGGAAAACTTTGTGCCTCCCAAAAGCTATCCCTACCCCTTCATGCAAGAGCCCTAATTCCATCACGAGGAGGAGTGAGGACGCTTCATGGGCATCACCGGCAAACTTTCCACCATGTCCCTTGCCGAGGTATTTCAATGGCTGCATACCGGTCAGAAGACCGGTACGCTCCATTTGGAAAATGCGGAGGGGATCAAAAAAGAGGTGTATTTCCAGTTGGGCGTGATCAGCTCCGCCTCTTCCAACGATCCCGAGGAAGCACTGGGCCAGTTCATGCTCAATACCCAACACATCAACGAGGAGCAGCTCAATCAGGCGCTCGAGTCCCAAAAAAAAGACCATGACCTGTTGGGAAAGATTCTCGTTCAGCAGAAAATATTGACGGCCGAGGCGTTGATCGACCTGTTGCGCACGGTTTCCGAGGAGATCATCTACGATTTGTTCATGTGGAAGGAGGGCAATTTCGAGTTTATGGACGATACCTTGCCCAAACGCGAAATGCCTTCCCTGCAGTTGGACATCACCGCGCTCTCGCTGGAGGGCGCCCAACGCGAGGACGAGTGGAAACGCATTCGCGAGGCCTTTCCCGAGGAGGGTGCGATCGTTCGGCCGGTCATTCACAAGATTCTGGATAAAATTCCGCTGGAGCCCGAGGTCACCGCGCTCCTGGCCCGGGTGGACGGTTTTCACGCGCTGGCCGAAATCTGCGAGGCGCATCGGGATACCCGTTACAATATCTTCAAAATGTTGTTGGAGTTATGGGAAGGCGGCGTGATCGAGGTGGGTGGCTTCGAGGCCTTTACCCTACGGCCACCTTCCAGAATTACGAGGATCAGCCTGGACGAGCGGTTGCAAAAGGTTCAGCAATGCCTCAAGGAAGGTCGGCTGGGAGATGCGGAAAAAGCATTGCGCGATATCGAGCGGGAGGGCGCCACTCACCCGGATATCGATAAGTACAAAAACGAGGTCAAGGAAAAACGTTTGCGGGAGACCGCAATTCAGATCATCAACCCCAACTCGGTGCCCATCCTCAAGATGACCGTGGACGCCATTACCAAAATGGACCTCAGCCCCGAGCAGGGTTTTTTGGTGTCGCGGATCAACGGTGTGTGGGACGTGAAATCCATTGTCCGCATTTCTCCTTTCGGCGAGGAGGTCTGCCTGGATCTGCTCAACCAATTTTTAAATGATGGGGTCATCGGCTTGAAATGAACGAACCAAACGCCTCCGACAAGAACAATCTGGACTTCGATGAAATTCAATTGAAGTCAGATATCCCTGTCCGTCGGGCGGAACGGCCGCCCGTGAAGCGGGTCCAGGTCAAAAGTAAGCGCTGGCCGCTAGTTTTGCTGACCCTGTTGGCCCTGGCCGGCGCGGGCGTGGCGGGTTACCTCTACCTGGAGTTGGAAAAGGCCAAGATCACCAACCGGGAGCTCCTGCAAAAGGAAGAGACCACCGTCTCTAACCTGAAAAATACCGCGGGAACGCTTGAGGAGGCGCGGGTCAAGATCCTGAGGCTGGAGGGCGAGCTCAAGAAAGCCAACCAGGCCAACCAAAAGCTGGAAAAGAGCAACGCGGATCTCTCGGCGGCTAAAAAAGAGAACGAGGGCCAAATCGCCAATCAGAAGAGCGCGCTGGCCGATGTTCAAAAGAAGCTGCAAGTCAGCGAGCAACGGCTGAAACAGGTGAACAAGGCCCGCGACAACCTGCAATCCGAACTGGACCGAGTAGAAAAAACCTATGGGGAACGGGTGGAGGCTCTTGAGACGCAACTGGCGGATAGCCGGGCGCAATACCAGTCCCAGACGACGCGTTTCGAAGAGGAAACGCGCACGCTGCAAAACCAACTCGCGCGCGTGAAGCGCGACCGAGACCGCTTCAAGCAACAATTCGAGGATGAGTCCAGCGCCAGCCTGCGCATTATCCAGGAGCAGGCGGATTTGAAAGAGAAAAATGCCAACCTGGAGTCGGAAGTGCGCGGTTTGAAAGCGAGGTTGGCGGATGCGGACCGGCGTATTCGGGGTTTGGAAGAGGTTGGATTGGGTGATTTGGTGCCCTTTTCCGAGGAGGTCTCCCCGGGCCAGGTCAATTACCGGGAACCCCTTCCCGATGGCCTCAAAATTCCCAGGCGGTTGAGCCCGGTGGTGGTTCAGGTGCTGGTCAGCGAGGTCGGCTCGGTGGAAAAAGCCTTCATCGTGCCGGGCCAGGCGCTGGATGCCGAACTGGCGCGCGCCGTGTCCCAATCTATCTACAAATGGAAATTCAGCCCGCCCACCTACCGCAACACCCGGGTGAAGACCTGGCAACCGGTTTGGATTACCTCGGAATGACCGACGGTGACGGCGTTACGCTCGTCAAGGAAAACCTAAACATATCGACCCTCGTGGGCCGCTACGCGCAGTTGCGGCGCAAGGGCAGTCGTTTGGCGGCCTGCTGTCCTTTTCACTCGGAAAAGACGCCCTCCTTTTACGTGGATGAGGCCAAGGGGCTGTTCCACTGCTTCGGTTGCGGCAAGGGCGGAGACCTCATTCAGTTCGCTCAGGACATTGAGAATCTATCCTTTCCCGAGGCCCTGGACTTTCTGGCGGACCTGGCCGGGGTCGAGTTGCCCAAGCGGCGCGGGCCCGCGGGCCCGAGCCGCGATTTGATCGAGGCGCTGCGCGCGGTAAACGCGGAGGCCGCATCCTTCTACAACCGGCAGCTCAAGAGCGTTGAAAAGGCTTCCCGTTACTTTCATGACCGCGGGATTCGTGAATCCACCGTGCAACTCTTCAAGCTGGGTTACGCCAGCTCCCAATGGGATGGGCTGTACGCCCATCTTTCCAAGCGTTTCGAGCCGAAACTGCTGCAGCAGTCGGGGTTGGTCAAAACCTCCGCCTCGGGAAAAACTTTTGACCTGTTCCGCGAGCGGGTGATTTTTCCCATCCAGGATGCCTTCGGCAACGTGGTGGCCTTTGGGGGTCGTATGATCGAGGGCGATGAAGGTCCGAAATACATCAATTCCCCGGAAAGTCCGCTCTACACCAAGGGCAAGCATGTGTACAACCTGAACTTCGCAAAAGCCTACCTCAAAAAAGAGCCGATGGTCATCGTGGTCGAGGGTTATTTGGACGCCATCCAAGTTTACCAGGCCGGAATCGGCAACGTGGTGGCCAGCCTGGGAACGGCCTTTACCCCGGAACAAGCCAAGTTGCTCAAGCGTTACGCTGCAAAGGTTTTGCTCAATTTCGATGCGGATGCCGCGGGTTTCAAAGCCGCCCGAGCGAGCATCGAAACGCTTTTGAAGCAGGATCTCGACATCGGGGTGGTTACCCTGCCCGACAAACAGGACCCCGACGATTTCATCCGCGCGTCAGGGCCACAGGGCTACCGGGAACAGCTCGAATCCGCCCGCCCCTTCTACGAATACCTGCTCGAATTCTTCAATCGCGAGGGTGATTCCGTGGAGGACCCCCGCCACCGCGGCTGGGTGGCGCAAGAGCTTTGCCAAACCCTGAAGCACATCGTGAATCCCGCCGTTCAAACCGCATACCTTCAACGCATCGAAAAAGATTTGGATCTGCCCGGTCATGTGGTGGATGAGATTTTTCGTCAGAAAGCCGAAGGCGTCCGCGCTTCCACCGCCAAATCCGCCGCGTCCCCTCGACGGGACCGGAACCGAAAGCCCGCGTTCAGCAAGCTCGAACAGGAGTTTCTCCATTTGATCATGCATCACGAGGGCTTTGACCGCTATTTCAATGAGAAGCACCGCGAGGCGTTGCCCAAGATTCTCGGCCATGTATTCTACAACCGAGGCTGGGTGTTGGAGTTCATCAACAACGACGCGACCGACCTCGAGGAACGCATGGCCATGTTTCCGGAGAGCCGCCGGGAGTCCTTGCGGGCCATTTATTTCTCCGAGGACTTCGACAGCGAGCAAACCGACCGACTGGAAAACCTGTTTCCCGACCTTTTGCGCCAGATGCTGCTGAACATGGCCGTGGTGAATAAACGCCGCATGCGGCAACTGCCACCCGAGGATTACGAAAAAAAGAAGGAGCTACTGGGAAAAAATTCCGCCATCATGAAGCAGTACCATCAGCTCATGGCTTCTCAAGATTCAGCCTTGTAAAAAAGTTGGACCCGCCTGGTTTTCCAGACTTAGATTGCCGATGGTG
Organism: Acanthopleuribacteraceae bacterium; assembly: GCA_041940685.1. Taxonomy (GTDB): domain Bacteria; phylum Acidobacteriota; class Holophagae; order Acanthopleuribacterales; family Acanthopleuribacteraceae; genus JBGTRP01. The sequence continues at coordinate 3,722 of JBGTRP010000311.1, read as the reverse complement.
CTGAATCGAAAACCAACTGCTTTCGATCCCAACAGGATGCGGGTATGCCTGCTCGTGGGGCCCGCGAGAGATGCTGAGCCTTTTGGGGAACTATTGATTACCCGCGTCCTCGGCTTCCTCGCGGCGCTTCTCCAACTGTTCCTGGGTCTCCTGAAGCTGTTTTTCGAGCTCTTCTTTCTGGGCATTCGCTGCCTCTTTCGCCTGTTTCTGCTGTTCCGCGGCAGTAGCGGCCGTGGTGGCGGTTTCCACCGCGCAGCCTAGCGTGGCGAAAATTCCCAGTGCCGCCAATCGCATAAACCAAATGGCGAGCCGGTGCGCGTATCGAAACATATCTGATCTCCTTGAGCTAGAAATTCGGATTTGCGACCCTTGGGAGGGGTAATTGAGAAAAACCCGAGGATTTCCCGGCTATCTTGGGCGGACGAGCCTTCTCGCTCAGTCCAGGCCCGCGTGGTAGGGCTCCTGGGTTCCCGACTCGGGCTCGGCGAAGGGCCGGCCGAGGAAGTGGCGGAACCAGAACCGGTTGTGAAGGTCATTCATATGGCCGCGCTGCCGTACGCCGTGGCGCGAGCCCGGATAGATCATGAGTTCGAAGGGGAGCTTGGCGTTGGTGAGCACATCGATTAACTGCAGGGATTGTTGGAAATGGACGTTGTCGTCGATGGTTCCATGCATCAAGAGAAGCTCTCCGCGCAAATTTTTGGCGGCCTCCAAGACGGAGCCGTCCCGGTAGCCCTCGGGGTTGGCCTGGGGCGTATCCATATAACGTTCGGTGTAGACCGTATCGTACAGGCGCCAATCGGTTACGGGCGCCACGGAAATGCCGTGGGTAAAGTATTCCGGCGCCTTGAAAAGGGCGAGTAGGGTCATGTAGCCGCCGTAGCTGCCGCCGGTGATGCCCACGCGCTCTGAATCGATAAATCCTTGGGTTCGAAGCCACTTCACAGCTTCTACCAAATCGTGGACTTCCCAGTGGCCCAACTTGCGGTACATGTTCGCGGTGCCCGTTTTGCCGAAGTGTCCCGAGGCGCGGTGATCCACGCTCATGGTGATCACATCCTGGTTCGCGTAGTAGAAATCCCGCCAGCGCCAGCGATAGCGGTTGGTGACCGTGGGCGCCGCGGGCCCGGAGTAGATGCGAAAAATAACCGCGTAACGCTTTTGAGCCTCGCGGTCAAAATTATCGGGGACCACCCACCAGGCGGGCAACTCCCATCCGTCGGAGGTAGGGATTTTGAAATATTCGATTTTCGCCTGCCGGTAATCCTCCGCCTCTGGATTGCGCGAGTCCCCCATTTCCCTGAGGATCACGCCGTCCGCGCGGCACAGAAGGGTGCGTCTGGGGGACCAGAAATTGGAGTGGTTGTCCAGGAAATAATGAAAGCCCGGGGAGAGAGACACCTGGTGGACTCCCTCGGCGCGCGTAATCTGAACGAGATCGCCGCCATCAAGGTTCACGGCGTACAGGTATCTTCCGGAGGTGTCCTCATCCCGGCCGCGGAAGTAGACCTTGCCCGCGTTTCCATCGACCGCCTCAATGGAATCGACCATCAGGGAACCCGAGGTGAGGCGGGCCTTGAGGCTGCCGTCCATGGCGTGGAGATACAGGTGATGGCGTCCATCCTTATCCGAACGCAGCAAAAAGCCCGATCCATCCTCCAGGTAGTTGATGTCGCTGAAAAACTCAACCCAAGTCTCCTGGCGCTCCTCGTAGATGGCTTTTTTTGCTCCGCTTTGGGAATCGCACTCATAGATGACCAGGTGGTTTTGATCGCGGTTGAGCCACTGTACGTGAAGCCGCCGGCTATCCGGCGTCCAGAACGGCCAGGCGAGATAGGCGTCCCGCGTCTCGTCGAAATCCATCCAAACCGTTGCGCCATCGGCAACCGCCACCACGCCCATACGCACCAAGGGGTTCGCGTCTCCGGGTTTGGGATAGCGGGTGACCTCAACTTTTCCGTAAACGCCTTCCTCATGGTAGATGGAGAAGGTGGGAACGGGACTGTCGTCGAAGCGCATAAAGAGCAGCTTGGCGCTGTCCGGGCTCCACCAGAAGGCGCGGTATTTGGAAGAGCGGCCCAGGATCTCCTCGTAATACACCCAGGAAGCATAGCCGTTGTAGGTGGTATCGGAGCCGTCCGCGGTCAACTGCTTCTCCAAACCGCTCTCGATTTCCAAGGCGTACAAATTATGGTCTCGGGTATAGGCCAGCCAACGGCCATCCGGAGAGAAGCGCGGGTTTGTTTCCAGGCCCTTGCTGAAGGTGAGCCGGCGGGTAAGGCCTTTTTCTACCTGGAGAACATACAAGTCACCGTCCTGGATCCAGGCTTCGGCCGTTCGGTCCTTGGTGCGCTGCAGTGAATTTCTACCCCCATCAGGTTTTTGGTCGGTTTCAAGGATTGGAGTGCGTTCACCCGTACGCGCGTCCACCTTGAAGGAAACCGAGGGTTTCTCCGGCGGGGTTTCGGTCCACACGAAGTGGTGCTCGTCCAACCAACCGTCGTGTCTGCCGGGGCTTCGGGTCAGCGGGGGACCTTCGCCTCGAAAGGCCATGGCGAAAGTAATGGCCTTTTTCTCCTCCACGGCCTCGGCCTCTTGAGCCGCGATCCCCATCGCGGACCATGCCAGCATCGCAAGCTTTAGTAATGCGAAGCGCTTGTTCATGCCATTCCTCTTTTCATTCAGAGATCTGGATTACCATAGCCGCCTGCCTGGGTTCCGGCAAGTCCAAATCAAGGCTTCTTTATTAGGAATTGGTAAAATTGCAGGAACAAATCCTTCTATCATCAAGACGGCTAGGGCTGAATCAGGATGAGCTCGGTCTGTCTGCCGTCCAGGTATTGGAAGCCATCCTCGCCGTAGAAACCGTCCTCTTCCAGCATGACTCGAATTTCCTTTTCCCACTCCGGAATGAAAACCGCCGCGTTGAGCTCGATGGAATAGGCGGTATTGGGGTAGAGCGGGTAATCGCCCTTGCCCGGCACTCCTCCCTGTTGGTCCCACAACCCGATGGTAGGGCCCGCGCCATGGCCGTGAAGGCCGATGGGATGGGTGTAAATGGTGGCCTTGATGTTCTCCGCCGCGGCGTCCGCGAGCGCGCCGGCGAGGATTTGGTTGCCGCTTTTGCCGGTCTTGAATTGGGCCGTGAGGATATCCTGAAGGCGGTTGCCCACGGCCAAGGCGTCGCGCAGACCCTTGGGCGCCTCTTGTTCGCCGGGCCGCAGCACATAGGCGTGTTGTTGGGTGTCCGTGTGCAAACCCAGGTATTCGATGCCGAAATCCACGTGCAGCAAGTCGCCGTGCTGGATGATGCTGGATGCGTCCTTGCTGGAAAACGAGCCCGAATGCTCGGGTTGACCCTTGCGCTGAATGGAGACGGAGGGATGGAACCAGGACAATAATTTCTTTTCGCGAACTCGTTCCCGTAAAAACCACTCCACCATTTGGGTCGTGGTGATCCCGGGCCGCACGACCTTGTTGGAAAATCCTTCCGCGATCAGATCATGGGCCATGGCGCAGATCTTGGGGTAGTGGCAGAATTCCTGCAGCGTTCGCGTCTCCAGCCAGCCAATGGCCAGGCGTTCCCCGGAAACCACGCGCTCCTGGAATCGTTGCGGCAACCGTTTCCAGAAAGCCTGGTGCTCGGAATGGGTGAGCCCATCGGCCAGGGCGAAATCGTCGTGCTGATGGGCCTTTCCGGCTCAGGCAAATCCACCCTGCTG
>JBGTRP010000310.1:0-7943 GCA_041940685.1 Acanthopleuribacteraceae bacterium | reverse complement strand
GGGAGCGCATCCTGCCGCGGCATCTGCGGCAATGGCGCGAGCGGGTAGGGCCCTATCCGCGCTGGTTGAACGGTTACGGTCCGACCGAGTCCGCGGTCGTGGCCACGGCATGGTACCTGGACTCGGAAACGCGGGCGCTGCCCTCGCTCCGGGAGATCCCTATCGGGAAACCCATCGGCAATGCCGTCACTCATTTGCTGGACCCCTTGTTGGAACCCATTCCCGTCGGCGTCACCGGCGAGCTCTATATCGGGGGTTTGGGCGTCGCTCAAGGTTATATGAACCAACCGGCCCTGACCGCGGAACGGTTCATCCCCCGTCCCCACCACGGCGGCGCCGGGGAGCGGCTCTACCGCAGCGGCGATCTGGCCCGCTACCGCCCCGATGGGAACCTCGAATTCGTGGGCCGGGCGGACCATCAGATCAAGTTGCGCGGGTATCGGGTGGAGTTGGGCGAAATCGAGACCACCCTTTCCCAGCATCCCCGGATAACCGAGGCCGCGGTCCTCACGCGCGAGCTTGCCCCGGGCCATACGAGCCTGGTCGCCTATGCCCAGGAGGCCCGCGCCGGAGTTGATGAGGCCGATGATTCTTCTCTTCAGCCTGAAACGCTGAAAAAATTTCTGCAACAGAGCCTGCCCTCCTACATGATTCCCAACCGCATTCTCCTCATGGAAAACCTGCCGCTCACCACCTCCGGCAAGGTAGACCGGAACGCGCTGCCGGATGCGGACGAGGCTCTTGACGAAGCCCAATACCTGGCGCCCAGGAATCCCTTGGAGGAGGGCGTTGCCGCCATTTGGGCCGAAATCCTTCAATTGGAGCGCGTCAGCGCGGACGCCAATTTCTTTGAGTTGGGCGGCCACTCGCTGCTGGCCACGCGCGTGGTTTCCAAAATTCGGGAAAGATTTTCAGTGGCTCTGACCCTGAAAGCCTTCTTCTCCAAGCCCACGGTTGCCGAAATCAGCGAACTCGTGGATGAGGCGCTGGTCCAAAACAAGGTGGCGCTCTCCGCGCCCATTCTGCCCGCGTCACGGACGGAAGACCTCCCGCTTTCCTTTGCACAGCAACGCCTGTGGTTTCTCCACCAATTGGAGGGCCCGAGCTCGGCCTACAACATGCCCGCGGCCCTGCGGCTGACCGGCGCCCTGGACGTCGGCGCCCTGAATCATGCGCTCGGGGACTTGGCCCGCCGCCACGAGGTCCTGAGCACCACTTTTCGGGAAGTGGACGGCCATCCGGTCCAGGTCGTGCGGCGCGACAGCCGTCCGGAGCTTCGGGCCATCGACCTGAGCGGCCTCGGGGATCGCGGCCGCGAGGAAGAGATCGAACGGCGAATCGCGGCCGACGCCCTGTTCGCTTTTGATTTGGCCAAGGGTCCGCTTCTGCGGGTCAGCCTCCTGCGCGTTCAGCGCGAGATCTCTGTTCTCCTGGTCAACATGCACCATATCATCTCCGACGGCTGGTCCATGGGGATTTTTGTCGACGAGCTGTCCGCGCTTTACCAGGCCTCGGTCTCCGGCAAGGACTCGGGTCTGCAAGAACCCGAGATTCAGTACGCCGATTTCGCCGCCTGGCAACGGCAACTTTTGCGCGGCAAAACTTTGGAAGCGCTTTTGGGGTACTGGCGCGAACAACTCAAGCACCTCCCGGTGCTGGACATTCCCACGGACCGAACGCGGCCGCCGGTCCTGACCTTTTCCGGCATGAGCCTCAACAGTCTGCTCGACGCCAAGGTGACCCGGAGCCTGCAGAGCCTTTCGCAACGGGAAGACTGCTCCCTGTTCATGACGCTTTTGGCGGCGTTTCAAATCCTGCTGAGCCGCCACGGGGGCCAGGAAGACATTGTCCTGGGCACGCCCATCGCGGGAAGGAACCGGGGCCAGATCGAGAAGGTCATCGGGTTTTTTATCAACACGTTGGTGCTGCGCACCGATCTTTCGGGCAACCCTTCCTTCCTGGACCTGATCGGCCGGGTGCGCGAGGTCACCCTTTCCGCCTACGACCACCAGGAGCTCCCGTTCGAAAAGCTGGTGGAGGAATTACAGCCCGAGCGCGACCTGAGCCGCAACCCGCTGTTCGAGGTCTTCTTCAACATGGTCAACCTGCCCTCCTATGAGGTGGCCTTACCGGGCCTGAAGCTCGAACCCGCGGGCGCGACGGAAATGGGCGCCAAATTCGATATCACGCTCTATGCCACGGAGATCGGCGAGGAATTGCAGCTTCACCTGCGCTTCAATGCGACGCTTTTCAATCGGGACCGCATGGAGGAAATGCTGGCCCAATTCGAGTTCCTGTTGGCCCAAATTGCGGAAAATCCGGAAGCCCCGATTCAGCGGTTCTCGATTCGAACGCCGCGTTCGGAAGCCCTGCTCCCGGACCCATCGATTCCCCTGGTCGCCCGCTGGGAGGGCCCGATCCTCAGACGCTTGGCCCAACATGTAGCCCACGCGCCCCAAAGGGTCGCGCTCAGCGAAGGATCGCGGCATTGGACCTATGAGGAATTGGACGCCGCCGCCAACCGGCTGTCGGCCATGATGCGCAAGCGGGGACTGGAGCCCGGAGAGATCGTGGCGGTTTACGCCCACAGGGGCGCCGCTCTGGTCATTTCCCTGCTGGCCATTCTCAAGGCGAACGCAGCCTTCACCATTATGGATCCCGATCATCCTGCGCCCCGGCTCATCGACAGCATGGAGCTGTGCAAACCCAAGGGTTGGCTGCGCATCGAGCATCCCGACCCCCTGGGGGAGGGGTTGAGCCTGTTCTTGCACACCATGGATGTGCGCTTCAAATTGGTGCTCTCCGAGGATTGCGGCGGGTTCGTGGAGGAGCCCGAGGCCTTTTTCGGCGCCAAGGACGTGGAGCAATTCCACCAGGTTCCCACGCAGGCATCCGCCGTCGCGCTGCCCGATGTGGAGCCGGAAGACTTGGCCTACGTGGTGTTCACATCCGGCACCACGGGCATTCCCCGCGGCGTCGCGGGCGTCCATCGCCCGCTCGTCCACTTCTTGGATTGGCATGCCAAAAACCATTGCCTGCATGCGGGCGACCGGTTCTCCATGCTTTCGGGTCTCGCCCATGATCCGTTGCTGCGCGATGTGTTCGCCCCGCTTTGGGTGGGCGCGTCGCTTTGCGTGCCCGACGCCCCGACCCTACAGGCCGCGGACGCCCTCGCCGAGTGGATTGCCCGCCGGATGATCAGCGTGGCGCATCTGACCCCGAGCATGGCGCGCTTGATGCTCATCGCCACCGCGGACCGCGCCAACTGGACCCCATCCTGGGCGTTCCGTTCACTCCGGCATCTGTTCTTCGGCGGCGATGCGCTGCGAATGGAGGATGTCGCCCGCATGAAACGTCTGGCGCCCACGGCGGCCGTCACCAATTTCTACGGAGCCACGGAAACGCCGCAGGCCATGGGCGTCTACGCCGTGCCGCCGGGCGGTTCTGGCCAATCGGAGCCTTCCGAAAACGGGGGCCGAGATCGCCAGTTGGCGCCGCTGGGCAAGGGCATCGAGGGCGCCCAACTCCTCGTCTTGAACCGGGGCGGCTCCCTGGCCGGCCTGGGCGAGTTGGGGGAAATCCATATTCGCGGACCCTATCTCTCGCCGGGATATCTCCACGACGAGCCCTTGACCCGGGAACGCTTCATCACCAATCCGTTTACCGGCTCCAAGCGGGACCGCCTGTACCGAACGGGCGACCTGGGCCGCTACGCCAGCGATGGCAACCTTCTTTTCCAGGGACGTTCGGATCGGCAGGTGAACCTGCGCGGTTTCCGCATCGAGTTGGAGGAAATCGAAATCATGCTGAGGCGCGACTCCGAAATTCTGGAGGCCGTGGTCATCGCCGTGCAAAGCGCTCCCGACGAAACGCAATTAATCGCCTACGTGGTGCCTGACCGGTTCGGCTCCGAAAGAGGGAAAGACCCCACGGCCGAAGAAGTTCGCGCCGAGCTGAGCAATCTCCTGCCCCGCTACATGATCCCCTCTCAGGTGGTCATTCTGGAAAACCTGCCGCTGACGCCCAACCGCAAGATCGATTACCGCGCCCTTCCCGCGCCCGAGGTAACCCAACAGGAGCAACTGGCCGAATACCACCCGCCCCGTTCGAATACCGAGGAGATGCTTTGCGACATCTGGGCCGAGGTGTTGGGTCTGCGCCGGGTGGGCATCCAGTCGAACTTTTTCAACCTGGGCGGCCATTCCCTGCTGGCGACGCAGGTGGTTTCGCGGGTGCGCCAGCGCTTTGGTTTGGAAATCTCGTTGCGCGCCATTTTTGAGGACCCCACGGTAGAGGAATTGGCCCGCCACGTGGAGAAAGTGGCCCGGCAAATGAAACCGGATGCCTTGCCCAAACTGGTTCCCGTGATGCGGACCGAGAACATGCCGCTCTCCTTTGCGCAGCAGCGGCTGTGGTTCTTGGACCAATTGGAGAAAGAGCGGGATATCTACAACATGCCGTTCGCCTTGGAACTTCACGGTCCGTTAGGCGAGGCCGCTCTGGAACGGGGAATTCACCATCTTGCCGACAGACATGAGGTGCTGCGCGCCTATTTTCCCGTTGTCGAGGGTCAACCCGTGCAGCGATTCCATGAGCGTTTGCCCTGGCGGGTCGCCACGGTCGACCTGACCGGGCTCGCGGAAAGCCGGCGCGGCGAGTTGATCCGCGAGCTCACCAGGCTTGAGGCGGGCCACGCCTTCGACCTGGCGGAAGGGCCGCTTCTTCGCGCCTCGATCTTGCGCTCGGCGGATTGCCTGCATACCCTGATGCTTACCTTCCACCACATTGTGTTCGACGGCTGGTCCTTCGGCATTTTGATCGAGGATCTGACGCGTAGTTACTTCGCCTCGCTCAGGGAAACGCCCGTGGAGTTGGAGCCGTTACCCGTCCAGTACGCGGATTTTGCGCATTGGCAACAATCCTGGTTGACCGGCAAAATTTTGGAGCATCAACTGGCCTTTTGGCGCAAGCGCTTGGAGGGCGCTCCGGCCTTGCTGGAACTGCCCACGGACCGGCCCCGTCCGCCCGTGCAGACCTTCCGCGGCCGGACGCGCCACTTCCAGATCGTGACCGGCCTGACGCGGCGCCTGCAAGACCTCTCCAACCAGGCGGGCGCCACGATGTTCATGACCCTTCTCGCGGCATTCAAAGTATTGCTCTCGCGCTACAGCAACCAGCAATCCGTGGTGGTGGGCTCGCCCATCGCAAATCGGAGCTACAAGGAGTGCGAGGGCCTGATCGGACTCTTCGCCAACACCCTGGCGCTGTGTGACGATCTCGGCGGCATCGGCGACTTCCATGAATTGTTGGCCCGTGTGCGCGAAACCACTCTCGGCGCTTTCGCCCATCAAGACCTGCCGTTCGAAAAGTTGGTGGAAGACCGCCAACCCGAGCGGAACCTGAGCCACGCGCCCCTTTTCCAGGTCATGTTCGTGCTGCAAAACGCGCCGGACCGGGATGTCAGCTCGGAAAACCTCACCATCCGGCCCATCCGCCGCGAGGCCGGTATCTCGAAATTCGATTTGACCCTGACCGTGGTGGAGCACGCGGAACGCCTCCATTGCAGCTTCGAGTACAATACCGACCTTTTTGACGGCGATTACATGCAACGGATGGAATCCCACTTTAGGGTGTTGCTGGAACATGTCGCGGCGGATCCAGGCCGGTCGCCCTTCCGCGCTCCGCTCATGGAAAAGCGCGAACGCGATCGGGTGTTGGAGAGCTGGAATGAAACCGACGCCGACTATCCCCGCCACCTGAGCCTTGCCCAAATGTTCGAGGATCAGGCGGCCCGCACGCCGGATTCCTTGGCCCTGTGTTTTGGCCGCGAGAGCATGAGTTACCGGGAGCTCAACGCGGTTTGCAACCGCCTGGCCCTTCGTTTGCTCTCTCTGGGCGTGGGACCCGATCACGTGGTGGCCATTTGCACCCGGCGTTCTTTCCACATGATCATCGCCATGATGGCGACCCTGAAGGCCGGAGCCGCCTATCTGCCGCTAGACCAGAATTACCCGGCCGAACGGCTGGCCTTCATGCTCGAGGACTCTGCCGCATCCGTGTTGCTTACCCAGTCCGCGTTGGCGGCCATGCTGCCGGCTTCCGCGGTTCACCGGATCTGCATCGACCAGGAAAGGGAACGGCCGGACCGCGCCCATGATGGCAATCCCGTGCGCGAGGTTGCGCCCGAGAATCTCGGGTTCGTGATCTATACTTCCGGCTCCACGGGCCGGCCCAAGGGCGTCGGCATGGGGCAGGGCCCGCTGGTCAACCTGATCCATTGGCAGCTCGGCCAGATTCCCGCGCGCGCCGATGTCAGGACCCTGCAATTCTCCGCCTTCAGCTTTGACGCCTCTTTTCAGGAAATCCTGTCCAATTGGGGTTCGGGCGGTTGTTTGGTCTTGATCGGCGAGGAGCGGCGCCGTGATCCCTACCTGTTGCTCGACGTGTTGGCGGATCAGGCAGCGGAGCGCCTGTTCCTTCCGTTCGTGGCGCTACAGCAACTGGCGGATGTCATGGCGAAATCCGGCAAGGCGCCCGGGGGCCTGCGCGAAATTTTTACGGCCGGCGAGCAACTTCACATCACGCCCCCGGTGATCGCCATGATGAAGGCCATGCCCCAATGCCGGCTTTACAACTACTATGGCCCCACCGAAACCCATGTGGTGACCTCGTTGAAATGTTCCGGACCTCCGGAGAAATGGCCGGCGCGCGCGCCCATCGGTTATCCCATCGCCAACACGAAGATCTACCTTCTGGACCGCTATGATCAACCCGTGCCCACGGGCGTCCCCGGCGAATTATTCGTGGGCGGCGAGGCCCTGGCGCGCAATTACCTGAACCGCCCGGAAACCACGGCCCGCGCCTTCCTTCCCGATTCCTTCGGCCCCAAGCCAGGGGCTCGTCTTTACCGCACCGGCGACCTGGCCCGGTACCTGTCCGGCGGCAATATCGAGTTTCTCGGCCGAGTCGACGATCAGGTCAAAATACGCGGTTTCCGCATCGAGCTGGGCGAAATCGAGGTCACGCTTTCCCGCTATCCGGGCGTCGTGAAAAACGCCGTTGTCCTGATGGAGGGGACGCCGGGACAGAAACAATTGATTGCCTACCTGCAAACGGGATCGGGCGAGAACCGCTCAGCCTCCGACCTCGATGTCGCGGATCTGCGCGCATTCCTGAACGAGAGGCTTCCGGATTTTATGATCCCCTCCGCGTTCGTGCGGCTGGACGATTTGCCCCTGACCCCCAGCGGAAAGCTGGACCACCGGGCCCTGCCCGCTCCCAAGTCCGCCGATGTCGCCTCCGCGGGCTTGACCCCGCCCCGCACGCCCAGCGAGGAGGTTCTGGCCGAAATCTGGACGGAGGTGCTGGGGATTTCCGAGATTGGAACCGCATCCAACTTTTTCGATTTGGGCGGGCATTCGCTGTTGGCCACGCAGGTGGTTTCCAGGCTGCGCGACGCTTTTCAGGTGGAGCTCACCGTGCGATCGCTTTTTGAAGCGCCCACGGTCCAAGCGCTCGCGGACCGGATCGACCGGGTGCGCATGCGCAACCGGGGCCGTAACCTGCCCCTCATCGAACCCGTTGCGCGCCATGAGGAGTTGCCCCTTTCTTTTGCCCAGCAACGCATGTGGTTCCTGTACCAGATGGAGGGTCCCAGCGCGGTCTACAATATTTCCTCGGCCATGCGTATCGAGGGCGGCCTCGATTTGCAAACCCTGGATCGCGCCATTGTGGAGATCAACCGCCGCCATGAATCGGTGCGCACCTATTTTGTTGCTACTGCTACAAACAAAAAAAAACTAAGGTAATTACAAAAAAACAAAACCCAGGGGTCGGTCCCCATTCCCGAAGTTATGTTAATGTGCAGCGCCTCATGCGTGGGCCTCGGCGGTTTGCTGGGCGACCTGCGTGATGAACTCCGCAACCAGGGCCAGCGTCCGCTC
>JBGTRP010000309.1:0-7947 GCA_041940685.1 Acanthopleuribacteraceae bacterium | reverse complement strand
GGAGTCAGGGAATGGCGCTTGAATCCCGCGCCCGAGCATTGTAAAAAGGAACCGTTTCACAAAGACATCAGTCGCCGCGGCGACTAGGGAGGAATCGTGCTGTTAAAAGACAAAAAAATTCTGGTGTTGGGCATTGCCAACCATCGCTCTATTGCCTACTCCATTGCCAAATACTGCCATGAGCAAGGCGCGCGCATCGGCATCACCTACCAAACCGAGCGCCTGAAAAGCAATGCCGAGAAATTGGCCGCGAATTTCCAAGATCCCCTGGTCCTGCCCTGTGATGTCACCGATGAAAACCAGGTAATCGGACTTTTTGAACAGGTTCGCGAGGCCTGGGGCGGTTTGGACGGCATGGTGCATTCCATCGCCTTCGCCCGGCAAGAGGATTTGAAGGGCGCTTTCGCCGACACATCCAAGGACGGCTTTCTTTTGGCCCACGAGATCTCTTCATTCTCCCTTACCCTGCTGGCCCGGCATGCCAAGCCTCTGATGGCCGAAAACGGCGGCAGCATCATCTGCATGACCTACCTCGGCGGAGAACGAGTGGTGGAAAACTACAATGTGATGGGCGTGGCCAAGGCGAGTCTCGACATGTCCGCGCGCTATTTGGCGATGGACTTAGGCGCCCACAATATTCGAGTGAATATCGTTTCTCCGGGTCCCATCCGCACCCTGGCCGCCGCGGGTATTTCCGGATTCAAAACCATCTTGGACTACGTCCGGGAGCGGACCCCGCTCAAGCGAAATGTGAACCAGGAAGATGTGGCGCGGGTCAGCGCCTTCCTCTTGAGCGACCTCGCCACCGCGGTTACCGGCGAAACCATTCACGTGGACGCGGGGTACCACATCGTCGGCATGTAACTTCAACGGCCGGTTTCCCCGGGGGAGGAGGGAACCGGCCGTATTAGAAGCGGGCGCGGGCCGTTAATCCAGATGCGGCCGCAAGTGCTTCACATAGGCCTCTGAGCCGCCCGGCAGGTAACCCGTGGAGAGCAGGACCTTATCATCCGCGTTTACCAGCAGGACCGTGGGGAACCCCTGTACGCCGAATTTTGCCGCCAATTCCTGGTTGGCCCGCTGTTGCCCCTCGCTTTGATCCTTGTACCTGGGAAAATCCACCTGAAGCAGGACCAAATTTTCATCCGCGAATTGAGCGAATGACTTCTGCGCGAACACCTCACGATCCAGTAGCTTGCACCATCCGCACCAGTCGGAGCCCGAAAAATTGATCAGGATCGGCTTGTTCTCCTGGCGGGACCGCTGCTTGGCCTTGGCCATGTCCGTTTCCCATGCGGTCTCCCCGGCCAGTGCAAATAGCGTCGCCATGGCAAAGAAAAAGAGGAGAATTCGTTTGTTCATGCTGACCTCCTGATCGGTCTGTTCGGGATCTTCGCGGCCGGCGCGGGGACCGAAATCCAGCCGGCTCTTAGAATCATATACAATTCTCGCACAAATTTTCTTCAAATTCGGGCCGATTTCCTTGCATTTTAAAGCGATTCTGTAGCTACCAACACGCTAGGGCGAAATTCTTCAGTCCGCCCTCCGCCACGGAGCGGCGCCTGCCGACTTTCGGCCTGAGTAATGGAAATAGGGTTTCCAGGCGGGTGGATTCGGGCTCAAAACAAGCCGTGTTTCCTCTTCCATCCGCGCGGGAAAAACGCGTATGATTATCGCGGTTGGAAGACCCTAGATCGCAATGCAAAAAGGAGAGATCATGGCGTATAACCTGAAAGGGAGGAACCTGCTGACCCTGCGCGACTTCTCCCCCAAAGAAATCGGCTTTCTCATCCAATTGGCGGAAAAGCTGAAAGCCGATAAGTATGCCGGTATTTTTGCCAAGAATTTAAGCAACAAGAATATTGCCCTCATTTTTGAAAAACCTTCCACGCGCACCCGTTGCGCCTTCGTGGTGGCCTGTGTGGACGAGGGCGCCCATCCCGAGTATCTGGGCAAGGGCGACATTCAATTGGGGAAAAAAGAGAGCGTAGCCGATACCGCGCGGGTGCTGGGGCGCATGTTCGACGGCATCCAGTTTCGCGGATTCCAACATGAGACCGTGGAAATTTTGGCGGCCAATGCCGGGGTTCCGGTTTGGAACGGGTTGACCGATGACTACCATCCCACCCAAATTCTGGCGGATTTCCTGACCGTCAAAGAATGTTTCGGACGCTTGCGCGGCATCCGTTTCGCCTACGTGGGCGACGGGCGCAACAATATGGCCAATTCCCTCATGGTGGGGGCCTCGAAGATGGGGATGGACTTTCGCATCGTCAGCCCGGCTTCGCTGTTTCCCAACGCGGAGATCCACAACGCCTGCCTGCAATACGCCTCGGAACACGGCGCGTCCATCACCCTTACCGATGATGTGGCGGCCGGGGTCAAGGGCGCGCATGTCATTTACACCGATGTGTGGGCCTCCATGGGCGAGGAATCCCAATTAGCCGCGCGCATCGGCCTGCTCAAACCCTATCAGGTGAACGCGGCCATGATGGCGGCCACCGGCAACCCCGACTGCGTCTTTTTGCATTGTCTGCCCGCCTTTCACGACGACCAGACGGAAGTCGCCCGCCAATACCCCGAGATCCGCGAGGTTACCGACGAGGTGTTCAACGGCCCGAATTCAAGGGTGTTCGATCAGGCCGAGAACCGCATGCACACCATCAAGGCGGTTATGGTCGCCACCCTGGGGTAAAACCCGTGTCATCCCGTTCCCGGGAGGCGCCGCCGTGATCCGAAACGGAAGTCGCATCACGGCGGCATCGATTGCCTTTCTTGCTTATTCCCGAATGCCAACCAGGTCCAGGATGAACGCGTACTCAAAAGAGATCTCCTTGTAGCGCTCATACCGGCCGGAGGCGCCGCCATGGCCGGCCTCCATGTTGGTTTTCAACAGAAGCAGGTTGTCATCGGTTTTTATCGTGCGCAGCTTGGCCACCCACTTGGCCGGTTCCCAATACTGAACCTGAGAGTCATGGAGACCCGTGGTAACCAGCATATGGGGGTAATCCTGGGCCGCCACGTTGTCATAGGGCGAATAGGAGAGAATGTAATCGTATTCCTCTTTTTTATTTGGGTTGCCCCATTCGTCGTACTCGTTGGTGGTCAGCGGAATGCTGTCGTCCAGCATCGTCGTGACCACATCTACAAATGGTACGCCCGCGAGAATGCCCTTGAACTGGTCGGGCGCCATGTTGGCTACCGCGCCCATCAGTAGACCGCCCGCGCTGCGTCCCTCCGCGAATAGTTTGTCAGGATTGGTGTATTTTTCGTCCACCAAATAGCGGGCGCAGTCGATGAAATCGGTAAAGCTGTTCTTTTTCTTGAACATTTTGCCGTCCTCATACCACTGGCGGCCCAGCATTTGACCGCCGCGCACATGTGCGATGGCAAAGACGAATCCCCGATCCAGCAGGCTCAGTCGGTAGGAGCGGAAACTGGCGTCAATCGTGGCCCCGTAGGAGCCGTAACCGTACAACAACAAAGGATTCTGGCCGTCTTTCTTCATACCGTTTCGGTAAACCATGGAAATGGGAATCTTTGTGCCGTCCCGCGCCGTGGCCCACAACCGCTCTGTCTTGTAGTTGGCTGGATCGAAGTCGCCCAGCACTTCCTCGCGCTTCAGCAGGGTCTTTTCTCGGGATTGCATATCATAGTCGTAGACCGAACTGGGCGTGGTCAGTGAGGTGTAGCTGTAGCGGAGGAGCCGTGTGTTGAAATCCAGGTTGGTGGAGATGGAGGCATCATAGGCGGGCTCGCCGAAGTCCACGTAATGCTCTTCTCCCCGCCAGGGCATGATGCGTAGCCTGGTGAGTCCCTCGGAGCGTTCCTGTAACACGAAGAAATCTTGGAAGATTTCGAAGTTTTCAAGATAGACATCTTCCCGATGAGGAATGACCTCCTGCCAGTTCTCCATCGCGGTGTTGTTGACCGGCGTCTTCATCACGCGGAAATTCTTGGCCTTGTCATTGGTGTAGATGAAGAAATGATCCTCGAAGTGCTCGATATGGTATTCGTGCTCCTCGGATCGTGGCCGAAATACTTGGAACGCGCCATCCGGATTATCCGCGTCTAAAATGCGATACTCCGAGCTGAGCGTTTGCGTCGAGCCGATGGCCAGGTAACGTTTCGACTTGAATTTGGTGACGAAGGTGCGAAAGGTCTCGTCCTTCTCCTCGTAGATCAGAACGTCTTCCGCGGCGTCGGTTCCCAGCACATGCTTGTAAACTTGAAAGGAACGCAAGGTCACGGGATCTTGCCGGGTATAAAACAGGGTGCGGTTGTCATTGGCCCAGGCCATGTTCCCGGTGGCGGGTTCGATGACATCCGGATAGGCTTCGCCTGTCGTCAGGTTCTTGAACTTGATCGTGTAGATGCGCCGGCCCACCCGATCCTCGGCATAGGCCAAGATATCCTGATTCGAGCTGACCTGGCGGCCCCGGACGTTGTAATAGGCATGGCCTTCCGCCAAGGCGTTGCAGTCCAACATCACTTCCTCGGCGGCCTCCATGGTGCCTTTCCGCCGGCAGTAAATGGGATACTCCTGGCCCTCCACGAATCGGGTGTAGTAGTAATAATCATCTAACTTGTAAGGCACCGATTCGTCGGTTTGTTTGATGCGGGCCTTGATCTCCTCGAACAGCTTCTCCTGGAAGGAGGCCGTATGGCCCATCACCTTTTCCGTGTAGGCGTTCTCCGCCTCCAGGTAAGCGATAACCTCCGGATCCTCGCGGTCATTGAGCCAGTAATAGGGATCGTTTCTGGAGTGTCCGTGTTTTTCCAACTCTTTGGAAATCTGCTTGGCCAAGGGCGGCACCTCACTTGAGGATTTGCTGGCGCCGGGCCCTGGTTTTCCTGACTCGGAGCCCGTGCGGCAGGTCATGAGTATCATGCTGAACAATATTGCGAAGCCTATTCTTCCTGCTTTCATGTTAATCCTTCTTTTGGGATGGCCTCACCGGAAGGCGGGGGGAACGTCCGTTCCTTTTTCCCTGCTTCGGTTCCGACCGGCCCGGGTTCGTCTCTTTTCCAACGGCGTATCATTTTGGTTGGGTGGCTTCCGTTTTTCGCGGCGATCTCACCCGAATGGACGCCTCCTGTAATGTATCACAGGCGTCCCGTGTCTTGAAACCAGGGAGCGCGCGCCTAGTCAGCGATGCGGATCTCCTCTTCCATCGCGGCGGATGGGCGCACTATTCCGCGTATTCTATTCCCCTTCATGGGTTCCCAGGTTCTCCAAATCCCTGATTTTGCAGCCCCTGGTGCCATTTCAAAAAAAAGGCGCTCTTGCGAGCGCCCAAAAGGAGAAAAACGAAAAAATGAAAACGTAATTGTAGCAACATCGTAATAAATTGGAAACATATTTTTTAATAATTTTAGAAAAAATCTTCACTTTTGTAGGAGGCGCCCCCGGATTCCGATCCTTTTTCACCCTTGGTAGCGCCTTCTGGACCCTCCAGAATAACCGGATAGGCTTCCGCTAAGAATAAAACTGGCCCGACAACCCCGGCGCGGGTTAATCTGGAGGAGATCTTCAGATTGCATCGAAATTTCATGGGGTTTCGTCCTGTTTTGTTGCTTTTCAAACATTCGCGCAAGATGAAGGCGGGCCAGGTGGATGCGAGCCTGGCGTCCGTGCTGAACAAGCTTTCCGAGGCCGAGTTACGGGCGTCCGTAAAGGCGCTGGCCCAACCCAGAAACTTTGAGGCGGAGCCCGAGGGAAATCGGGCGAGCGTGGAATGGTTGGCGGCCGCTTTTCGCGACCTGGGGCATACGCCGTTTTTTCAAGGCCGCTTCCGCAACCTGGTGGTATTGCCGCGCCGGTGGAAGAACCGGCCGCTGACCCTGGTAGGCGCTCATTACGATACGGTAGCGGGCACGCCCGGCGCCGATGACAATGCCAGCGCCCTGGCCGCGATGCTCGCCTGCGCCAGGGTTTTGGCTGAATTGGGCGGCGATCCCCCCGTGGGGTTTCTGGCCTTCAACCGGGAGGAGGATGGGGCCTTGGGCAGTGGCGAAATGGTTGAGGACTTGTTGTCCAGAAGCGAATATCGCATACGAATCGTGCATATTCTGGAAATGATCGGCTACGCGGACGATTCGCCAGGTTCGCAGATTTTTCCCCGCGGCCTACCCTTGCGAATGCCCGACCGCGCTGATTTTCTTGCGCTCGTGGGGGATCGCCGCTCCAAGGCGGATCTGGTCCAGACCCTGACCCATGCGGCCAGCTATTTCCCCGGCCTCCCGGTTGTGGGGTTGCGGGCCAATTTTCTGCTGAAGAAGCTGTTCCCCCTTCTGTTGCGTAGCGACCATGAACCCTTTTGGGACGCCCGTATCCCAGCCATTATGTGGACCGATACCGCGGAATTTCGCAACCCCCATTACCATCGCGCCTCCGATAAGCCGGAGACCCTGAATTACGGTTTCCTGCGCCAGGTTACGCAATTGCTGCTGCTCTCCTTGTTGGTGAATGCCTAAGCGAATGAGGCCGGGTTCGCGGGGTGGCGCGTACACGGAACCCATCAAACATTCATTGAAATTGTAAAAAACCATTTCCTGCCAAAACTTGATTTGGTGAAACTTGAATACCGAAACAACCATTCCGAGACCCGTGAATGGTGGCCGAAAAAAAGGAAGAAACTCAACATGAATAAGGGAATCACCATGGCGCCGACCGGCGCCCCTCGGCCTAAATTCCACTTGCATGGAAATTTTAGCTAGCGTTCACTCGGGAACACCGGCTTTTTGAACGGCAATCTTTTCTCTTCTTGTGTTTTTCCATCTGTCCCTTGCGATGAGGGCATCTTGGGAAAAAGGCTTTGGGCCCCATTTGGCCGTCCTTTGGTTGAGCAGACAGATTTCAAGCTATCGGGTTCAAATCCCCAGAACTCCCACGGGCGTCCCAAATTTTTCTTCGCCTGCCTCGGCGCTTTGGAAACCAATTTCCCATTCCATGACCGCCTCATGGCTTTGGCTTTCTAAGCGCTTTCCTGGCTTGGATAGGGACCCAGCCTGGTCCGGGATTTGAGTTGCTTCCAACGAGGGAATTCGTTAAACTGCACGGTCCGATACGGGAGCACGGGGGGCCGTATGAAAACACCCAAGGGCACCAGGGATCTCTTACCCGAGGATACCGCGATCTTTCAACGGATCGAGGGACGCGCCCTTTCCCATTTCGCCAAATACGGGTTTCGCGAGATCCGGACTCCGATTTTTGAAGAGACCGCGTTGTTTCTACGCGGCATCGGCGAAGGAACGGATATCGTCACCAAGGAAATGTATTCCTTTGAAGACAAGGGCGGCCGAGGCCTCACCTTGCGGCCCGAGCTCACCGCCCCGGTCTGCCGCGCTGTCGTGCAACACAACCTGGTGGGCCTCGACGACGTGGTCCGTCTGATCTACATGGGTCCTCTTTTCCGCTACGAGCGGCCTCAGGCGGGCCGTTACCGCCAGTTTTACCAATTAGGCGCGGAAGTCATCGGCACCGATGATCCCCTGGTCGATGCGGAAACCATCGAGGCGCTTTTCAGCTACCTGGAGCCCTTCCAACTACCCAATCTGAGCCTGGTCATCAATTCGGTCGGCGACCCCTCCGACCGGCCCGCCTATCTGGATTACCTGCGGCGCGAGCTCTCCAAGAAGGAGGATCGGCTCTGTGGCGAGTGTAAGGTCCGGCTCCACAAGAACGTGTTGCGTATTTTGGACTGCAAACAACCCTCCTGCCAGGACCAATTAGATGGCCTGGCCCCCATTTCCGACTTTTGGAACCAGGAGAACCGCGACCATTTTGAGCGGGTTTGCAAGGCCTTGGATCGCTTCCGGGTCCCCTATGAGATCAACCCCCGCCTGGTGCGCGGCCTGGACTACTACACCAAAACCGCTTTCGAACTGCTGAGCGGGGATCTGGGCGCACAGAGCGCGGTCATGGGCGGCGGCCGTTATGACGGG
>JBGTRP010000308.1:0-7962 GCA_041940685.1 Acanthopleuribacteraceae bacterium | reverse complement strand
CCGCCCCAAAAAATGATGCGGTCCGACAAGCCGTCCCTGGCGATTTCCGCTTCCAGACTCGCCCGTTCGCGACCTTCGCCCACCACCCAAACCTGGCAAGCGGGCCGCCTATGCACCAACTCTCGCGCCATATTCAGAAAGTCGCGGGCTCCCTTCTGGCTGGCCAACCTGCCCACGAAGCCAACGATTTCACCCTCGCGGCGCGCATGTTCCGGAAAGGTCTCCAGGGGCTGTTTCGCCTTATCGCGAATTTCCATGTCGTTGACCGGACAGTAGATGACCTTTAATTTTTCCGGCCCTACCCCTAGTTGCTCCGTGCAGTACTTCATGGTGTGCATGGAGTTGGCCGCCACCCCGGCCACCCCGGCTAACAGCCGCCTTTGAATAAAGAGCAACAAGCCGCCGAGCGCCCGGCCGTAGAGGTGGAAGAGCTCTACCCCCGAGTGTTCATGCCAAATTACAGGCAACTTTCGGCGCATACCTACCATCGCCAATGCGGTCATGAGCTTGGAGCCGTTGAGGTGGACGTGCAGAATATCCGGCCGCGTGCGCCGGATCAGGCGCCGTAAGCGCGGGGGAATGGCCGCGGATTGTCCGTAACTTTTCGCGAGAAAATGTACACGGGCTTTGGCGGGAAGCTGCCAATCATGACCATGATGCCGATACAAAGAGACGATTTCGTGGTCGTGCTCACGGTCCTGATGGACCAGAGAGCAAACCGCCCGTTGGGCGCCGCCCAACCCCCAATGGTCAATTACATGAAGAATTTTCATCCAAACATACCGAATTAAATCATGGAAAAACGGAGAATATGCATCGACCCGAATGCGGTAAATTGAATACAGAACAAAACTATTATAAAGCGGATCGGTTTCGATTGCGAAGAAAAGAACTCTTTTGGGGTCAAAAAAGTGTGAAAAAGTACCCTTTTTTGACCGCGCTTAAGCATTGGGGGCCTCGGAGCGGCAGCTACTGGTTGGCGGAAAGTCCCGTCTTATTGACCACGATCTCGCTCAGGCGGATCTGTGGTGGATCGTTCAAATCCACAATGACGAGCATGCCCTCCAGGCTGTCGATCCCCCCATTTACGCCGAAATCATCTTGAAACGACCCCTGTGTCTCTCCGTTGCCATCCAACACGAGTCCCTCCACGATCGCGGACCAGGAAGATTGGTTATAGACAACAAAACGGCCGCCACTGATGGGAAGCACGTCGGTATAGTAGGGCTTTTGTTCGGGAAAAACCAACTTGCCTCCCTGAGCTTGTAGCCAAGGGGCCTTTCGAAAGGTTTCTTTGTCCTTCGGCGTCACATCTTTTCTCGCGATCCTGAATGAAACGGTGCGCTTTTTTTTTCCATCCAGATCGTAGAGTAGGAATTCCGGCCTGTCGGGAAAGCCGAAAACGAAGAATGGGGCATTGGGTTCGCCATGAAAGGTTGGCACGGATAAAAATGCTCGATGGACCCAGCCCTGGTTGGTCCTTTGCCATCTCCGGTCCTTGAACTCGAAAATAACTTTCAACTCGTTCCAATCTGCATCGTAAAGCACGACCTGGCTTTTATTCCTGTAATTTTCATGAAGCGCCAAATGCCGCCCACCCTCGAGGGCGGAATAGCCGGTGATCCTACCGGGGAAGTGATAGTCCAGGCTCTTAATGAATTCGCCGTCCTCAAAGTAGTGGATCTTGCTTTCTCCGCTGTCCAGAACCGTGATATAACGGCCGTCCCAACCGATGAAGGAGTAACCCGTCCAACGAAAAACAAACTCTCCAGGTCCTCCGCCCCGCTGTCCGACCTTCTTCTCAAAACGTCCGTTCGCATCCCAGACAAACAAACATTTGGCCTGGACATCGATGGTGTAAAAACGCCCCTTTTCTCCGCGCACCACATACCGGGGTTGCTCCAAGAGTCCCGCGCTCTCCGGAACGGTTAGGATGTGTTTTGTCTGGAAGGTAACGTTTCCGTTAAAAATTAACAAACCCATGAAAATTAACATCATGGCTGTCCTTATGTGTCATCTCAAATAGTATAGTTTGGACCTCAACGATCTATAGTACCAGGAAGAAAGCCTTCGTCATACCAGTTTTTCCTGATCACATGTTTGGAAGCTGAAAGACCGCGTCGAAAGGGGCGGGATGGGGTGGAATCAGGCTCAAAAACCGAAGCCCACCCGCTTCTCCATGGGTTGTATTAAAATGGAGGGATGTCGACAGTAGACGCTTCGACCCGAATATTTTTTGAACGCGCCCTCCGCGAGGCGCGAAGGTATGGCGAGGACCCCTGGGTATTCCTCAGAGAGTTGGTCCAGAATAGCCGGGATGCGTGCGCTGACCGAGTCGAGGTGGAAACGCGCGTCGATGCGTATTACGAATACCTCATTTGCCGCGACAATGGTAGCGGCATGGACCGTTCCCATATCGAAAATTACCTGCTGCGTCTCTACGCATCCACCAAGGAAGAAGAACGGGGAAGCATCGGTTTTTTCGGGGTTGGATTTTGGTCGGTGTTGCTTTTCCAGCCCGCGGTTATTCGGGTGGCCTCCAATCGGGATAGACAAAACGAGGCTTTCGAGATTCGGCTTGCGGATCCGAAAATCAAACCGGTCGGCGTTCAATTGCCGCGGCGCGGGACGGAAATCGTGCTGGCAAGGCCGAGAAAGCAGGAAGTCGTGGACGGCGCCGCATTCGCGGATCTGGTTCGCGAGCGCCTTTTGTTTTACGCGGGCCATGTAAAGCCCTTGGCGGAACGGCGGGTGTTTGAGCTGTATTGCAACGGGGAAAAGCTCAACCGGGATTTTGAGACGCCGGAAATTGGCGGGAAACGGTTAAAAACAAGGTCCTTTGAGGGCACCATCGGCTTTGGAACCCGACCTTCGGTCAGGCTTTACAAGGGCGGTATTTTGGTTCGCAACCTGACCAGCCTGGCGGAGGTGATCCCCAGCCGAAAATCCAAACTTCCCGCGTCGGGCTGGGGTCTCTACCCCGTGATCGCGATGAACGTCAATGACCTCGAGTTATTGATGGACCGCCAGACCGTTTATGAGGACCCCTTGCTTTATCAAATGGTGGAGTACTGTGAGAGGGAAATCCTGAGGCTTCACAAGCGCCTGGTCAGGCGCCTGTTCCCCATGAACCTGACCAACCGGCTGCTGAGCACGGCGCGGGAATCGCGGATTCAACTTTTGTGGCTAGCATTCATAACTCCGGCGGTTCTGTTCGCGGGCCTTTACCTTTGGCCCAGGGTTCCCAAACCCCTTCTGCTGCCGCCGGCGTGGGGAAATTCAGCCCAACTGTGGGTGGATCGCGTCAGCGAAGGTTGGCGGGGCACCATCGTCGATGTGGATTTGGCCCATGACGGGGAATGGGCCTTCCGCCACGATGGTCCCGACGGAACCCTGTTTCGAATCGAGACTTTGGCCCATTACGATATTGATCAGGGTTTGAAACCGGTAAACCTGACCAAAATTCACCCATTCAAACCCCCGGAGGTCGAAAACCAGGGCCACATCACGATTGATATCGGAATTTCGGGAAGGACCGGCGAGCTTCTGTTGCCAATGCCTGATGGCTATGGCCTGGTAGAAAACAGCTTGAGCAAGGAAATCGGACAAGAATTTAGCTTATGGGCCGACCACAACGAGGATGCCCTGGTGATCGTGAAACAGGAAGGGCGTTTGCGGTACCAGGTGGCGCCCTTGCGCTCGCCCCCCCCGCCGCCCCTAATCCGCCTGGGCCCGATTTCGGGATGGCCGCCGGAGTACAGGGATTTACTGAAGCGTGTGCGGGGCATGCCGGCGCCGCAAATTGTCGATACCCTGCAAAGTTGGCTTGCGGGGCGCTTCAGTTACAGCAGGGAACCGGAATTGGCGCGGCGCTTCAACCGGTCCAGGGGGCCGTGGTTGCAGAAAGCGCTGAAAGAGCGGGCGGGTGATTGCGATGTGTTGAACAGTATCTTGGTGTTGCTTTTGCGTTCAGCCGGGGTCCACGCGGAACTGTGTGTGGGCCTGGTGGGCGAGAGAGGGGGCGCTAGGTCGGATCTTCATGCCTGGGGACGGTATTACGCCGGCGGCTGGCACAGCTTCGATCTCACGCGGCATACCCCTTCCAGCGAACCGAGAAGCTCCCGCGGCCCGACCCCCCCGGTAGAAGCGCCCGGCGAAGCCGCGGCCACGGCCAGCCCCAGCTTGCCCACGGCGGCCAGCGGCGCGCCGGAGGCTGGGACTACTGATCCGCCCGTGGAGCCAACCGCGAATGCGCTTTCCAGGGTTTCAGGAACGGGATGGCTTGCCGCCTGGTTATTGACGCTCCTTCCCCTGGGGGGAATAATTGCCTGGCGCTGGCGTGCCAAGGGGGATGAGCCGCTGGTGGATGAGCCGCGATACATGAAGAATTTATTCGACCACTACTTTCACTTTGGCGCGGAACAAGATCCGCTTCGGCTCCAATTTCGACCCGTGTTCCCCTTGCTCGGCGGCAGGCGAATCAGCCTTTTTCAGGTCCGGAGATACGCTGATCGCGGAAGGCTTTGGGGCGGCATGCCCGAAAATAAACTGGGAACCCTTCTCTCGGGAAATCCCCCGATTCTCGACCGATCATCCAAGGTCGTCGGCTATTTGGAATCCTATTTACCCGCCATCACATGGCTGGAGGATTGTGAGCACATCTTGCGGCCCAGCCGTCTCAACCCCTTGCTCCAAGCCGTGGAGCGGGAATTTCGGAAACTGGACCGCCATTTTCGAATATGCCCGATTGCCGATGATCGCCGTTTCAGGGAACTCTACCTACCCCTAAAAGGTTCAAGCGGTGGGCGTCGTTTTCTTCTCATCGGCGATTGCCATCCTCTGCTGGTGGATGCGGCACAAAAAGGCGCGAACTTTACTCCCCTCGATCTGTTTACCATGATGGACCATCTACTCCAAAAAACAACCTTCTACCTGCGCGAGAAGCAAGGTTTTTTGGAGGGATATGCGAGAAAATGGGATATCCGCGCTTAAGTCCCCCGATCGCGGTCTCGCGGGTGAACGAGGACTGAAGAAAGACCTTCTCCCACTATTCAAAGGCGGTGCCCTGGTTCGCTCTTGACGAAATGGCTACTTTCCTACAGGCTTAGAGGGCTTCTCCGCTCGGCCTGGTTTATCCTCGGAGAGGTTTGAGGTTTTCTGATGTCCCGCGCGGCCGCCCTCCGTTTTTCGATCGATCTCGAATCGGAAATCCGAAAAATTACCCAGAGGCAGCACCTCAATCAGGTACATTACCTTGTCCAATTGGTGCGCCACGCCCTCTCGCGGCGGCCTGAATCGATTCATGTGCGCATTGACAAGCGTTTTCTGGTTCTTTCTCAGGACGGGGAATCCTTTCCGGAGGATGAATGGCAATTGTTGCAAGGGCTTTTGCGGCCTGAGAGCCTTTCCGTGACTGAATGCCAGCGGGCCCTGGGAAAGCTCGAAGAATACCATGGGGTTGCTTTCTTGTCGCTGATGATGAACGCCCCGCGCCTGGAAATTCAAAGCGGCGACACGGAATGGACCTGCTCGATGGGGCGCATTCAGCATTTGCGGCGGATTGCCCCGATCAAGGGCTACCGTTTGCGCCTTGTTCGGGAGGGGGCCGCCCCGCGAGAGGAAGCCGCTGAGCTGAGGTTTTACTGTTCCGGAGCCTCTGCACCGCTGTACCTGAACGGGAAAAAGATCAACCGCCCATTTTCATTCGATGGTCAAATTCTGATCTTGCGCTTTCGCCACCACTCGGGCCATGGCGCTGTCGGCTTGCCCCTTGAGGGAGACTTGCGCAGCATTACATTATTCAAGCAGGGCGTGCGCCTGGGCGTGAAACACTCGCGCCCCGACGGCGGCCTCATTTTTCATGGTTGGTGGAATTCCTCCCTGACTCATTTTGAAAGCGATTACCGGGAATCCATCGAGCGCGGCGAGCGCCACCTCGCCTTTCATGTACAGCGGTTGTACCGCCAAATCGGCAATCACTTCGCCAGCTTGGGCGACCCACAGAAAATTCGGGTAAAAAAGCTGTTGCTGGGGTTGGATGGCGACTCCTGGCAAGAGCGCTTTGGCAAAATTCCACTCTTTCACGCCTGCGGCAAGCCGTTCTCGCTTTCGCTCCAGGACCTTTTGCGGCTGAATCCCCACTTTGAAGGAATTCCCTTCAATTCAAGGCCGGGTGGCGGCATCCCTTTTCTTCCCTATCTTCTGCCCGAGGACATCCTGTTCCTGCACGAGAAGCTCCAATTGGAAACGCGCCAATGTCGTGCGCCGCGGGGGCGGTGGCCCCACCGCTTGTTCGACTTCTTCAAACGAAGGCCTCGCCGCGTTCCTTCCCATACGCCCGTGGAGGCCGGCCCGGACCAGAAGCTGCTGTTGAGGGCCCTCCATCAGGACGACCCATTCTGTCGCTACAGCTTCATTCAAGGTCCCAGCCGCGTGGTCCGGGATCGCAAATGCCGCGATTGGGTGTTGCTCCAGGTGGATCACCCGCTTGTAATCGAGGCGGTGAGGACCCACGAGCGGCAGCCCGAAATGCTGCCTTTGCTCAAGCACCGCCTCAAGGCCCTGGCCAAATAAAATGACCTTGATCAACCCCATTTTCAGTTATTGAGTAAATTTTTTGATAGTGCTATCTTTTGTCATCTGGTTGTTTGTACGAAGCTTTTGAGGATGGAGTGTTCGCTTGGTTTGGGGTGAGCCGTGAATAGGGCTCCTTGGAATAAATTATTGCCAAAATTTGACCGTATGGCTCGTCTGAACCGCCTGGCTAGCCTTATTGTTTTTGTTTTTTGTAGTTGGTGCCCAAGCCTGGCCTTCCTCCAGACCAAAGAGACCGATCCCTCTGATCTGGCGTCTCGTCTTGCAAGGGCGGATCAGCGGGAACGAATTCAAATTTTAGTCGACCTGGCCGTTGCCAATCGAGGTGAGGCGCCGGAAAGGGCGGTCGAATACGCCGGGGAAGCATTGGCCCTTCTGGAGGAGAGGCCCGAGAGCACACTCGAGCTTCAAGCCCTGAACGCTATGATTTGGGCCTATTCGGCGATGGGAAAATCGCGGCTTTCCATTCATTACGGGAAGCGAAGCGTGGACCTGGCTACGAAGGTCGATGATCAGGCCGCGCTCGCCCTCGCGCTCAGCAACCTGGGGGTGACTCATTGGCGCCTTGGCGAATATGACCAAACCATGGAGTACTACAGCCAAGCCATGGAAATCCGCGAACGGATCGGGGATCGTTTGGGTGTGGCCAAGTCCCTCAACAATATGGCGATTCTCTATCGCAATGTGGGTAACCATGGCCAGGCCTTGGACTATTATTTGCGGGCTTTGAAAATTAATGAAGAGTTTGGCAATACCTTGTCGATTGCCAACATTTACAACAATATGGGTGGGCTCTTCATTGATTTGGAAAATCTCGCACAGGCGTTGGAATGTCATTACAAGGCCTTGGAGCTCTATACCGAAATCGGCGCACATCGCGATGCGGCCAATTCCATGAATCAGCTGGCCCGCTGTTACAGCCTCAAGGGCGACCTTGATCGAGCCCTGGAGCTCAACCACAAAACCCTGGCGCACTATGAACAGGTTCACGACCTGTCGGGCATGGGGTTCTCCCTGCAGGGGCTTGGCGAGATTCACGGGAAATTGGGTAACCTGGCATCCGCGCGGGAATTTTTTGAAAAGGCGCTGGATGCGCGCGGGCAGATTCAGGAACGGTTGGGAATCGCGCAAACACTTACCAGTCTCGGGAAACTTTTGCTGGACCATGACCGGGAGGAAGCACTTGTGATTGCCTTGTGCGCGCTGGAGCTTTCCCAAGAATTGAACAACAAAATTTTTATTCGAGATAATTTCCATTCGCTGAGCTCGATTTATGCGCGTTCCGGACGTCTGGAGGAGGCGCTGAACGCCTATAAGGACTTTAAAAGAGTCAACGATGAAGTTTTCGGCGCTGAACAGGCGGAGACC